>NZ_JANHZQ010000058.1:0-22928 GCF_041414725.1 Alteromonas sp. DY56-G5
TTCACTAATATCTAACTTACCGCTCCCTGTTATATTTTTATGAAAAACTGAGGCGACAACTATCCTGACACAGGGGGCGATTAATGGCTCCATGTATAGAGGTGCAAAGTAACCCTGGAAGAAATATGAATTTCGACTTTGTATCTGCTTATCGATTTTTAGGAAGTGGAATGAAAGTAAATCTTCTGCATAGTCCTCTGCTATGTCACCCGCATACGTATAATTGATGCTTGGGTTGACCAATGGCTCCACATATTCAACGTTGTTATCGCGGTCGATTAGTGCCGGTTTTTCAATGTGGGTTTGGTTAGAAAAATAGCTTAGAAACAAGCTTATCGGTCCGATACAAAGCACTATGAACAAAAATGCCTTAAACAGAATCGTTATCTTTTTTTCTAATTTTTTATTTTGTTTCTCAGCAAATATTAATAAAGAATCATCAATATAGACTTGCTTTACGTCATGGCTCATTTTTTATGCTTCTCTTGGTGAGCCATGAATATTTGTCCAACCCCAATAAGGTATTTGACAGATGCAGCAATACATACAGCACGTTGTTCTGGTGCTATATCCTCTAGAGAACCTTCGAAGTCAATCCTCGCTTTTTCACGGGGTTCTGCCTCCCCTACCGGAGCTTGATAATCTATGAACCCTTTGCCAACAGGAACTTTATCTATCTGAATTTTATTGAGATTAACGTTTAACTGGTTCAGGTATACCTGCATTGAAATAATGATTTGCTGCAGAAGGTTTAACCTTTGGCTGTAAGGGAAAGACAGAAACTCTTCGTCCCATACACAGTCAACTGCGACATTTCCTTTAGAAGCAACATTAATTTCAAGTTTGAGATTTAACCTATTCATACACACCTCGTTTATAAACTGAAGTGATCATCCGAAAGTCACCTTAACTTCACAATATGAAACCCGATTTATCAGACATTTGATGTATGTGTGGGATGAGAGGATTTATAGAATTAACTTCAATAGAATTTTGGAGTAATTCATGAGAGTCCTAATCGCTATAATATTGTTGAGTTCGAGCTTCGCCAGTCGCGCTCAAACAAAAGACTTTGAAAACTATTTAAAGCAGGTGGAGAGAAATGCTAAAGGCCTAGCGACAATGTACTTTGGAGTTGGCACGCACGTTACGGGGTTCGAGCAAGTACCAGGTGGTGCATTTCATTTTCTCGCACACAAAGAAACAGGTGAGCAATACTCCCTTTATCTACTACCAGATATGGAAACGATCATCCAAGGAAACGCGCTATCTAAACACATTACCAATATAGATGACGCTCACAAGATACCTGCCTTAGAAGCAATTGCCATTGCGAACAAAAAAAAACAAGAATTAGCAGATGAAACAAAAAAGCATTTCGACAAGCTAAAAAAAGGTACCGCGTCTGCGCTTTTAGACGGCAACTTTGAAGACCAAACTCGCATCGATAAAGATAGAGTCTATAAACCATCTTCTTCGAGTGAATTTGCTAATAGCACAAAGGACGATGGATTTAGCGATTACAAATCATTATCCGGTGTGACATTTGGGGAAGGTAATAAAAATGTTTATGTATTCGTAGACCTTAACTGTCCTGCATGCCAGCATGAATTCAATTTTATATTGAAATCGGCTAAGTCTCATCAAACTAAAGTTACTTTCATTCCAGTGGCTTTTGTAAAACCTAAAGACTCTGTAGATAAGGCAGTCGCGCTGTTATCTGTAATCGAGAACAGTGAGAGACAAGCTCTTTTACACCGTCTAATTCAAAATCAGCCATTCTCTGCACTCGTTAACGACTCTAATACCTCCACCAGAGAAGGTGCGCTAGCCCTTAAAGCAAACATGGCCGCCTTTTTTGACCAGCCCAGTCCTGTAACCCCCTACATCGTGGCGTTAACGGAACGGGGATATCAACGTATAGGTACAACAAATCGAGACACCATAGAGAAGCTCTTTGTGCATTCCATTCCTTCTGCATCATCTATGAAGCAATCAGAAGCTAGAGACATACAACAGAGATAAACGCGCATGTAATGTTATTACATGATGTTGCAAGGAATAGAGATATGCCAAACCTCGTATTGTTAGACAAAAAAGAAACGATTAAATCTATCCAAGATGATGCTGAATCTACCTACAGTAAATTTGAACCTCTATTACAGAGAATGCCTCAAGTAGCTTCAGGAGCAGTCGAAATCAGACAAGCACAAAAATGGCTGGATGCTGCTTCCAAGACTTTAAAACAAAGTCAGGTACTTAGGCTAATTAAAGAATCATCAGGCCTAACAGCTCATGATATTAGGGCTCTATGGGCTTTTGATAAAGGCGAATACTATCCTACTTATGAAGCAAAAGAAGTCTATCTTCTGAAGAATTTAGAAGCTATTAGGGCTCCATCTGCCAGTGTTCATGAAGAGGGCTATTTAAAGGCTGTTTTAAGACAGGTAACCAAATCAAAATATGGCTTCAATGACGCTACAAATATAAAAAGCTCTGAACAGGCAAGGGAATTCGCTGGAAAGCTACCATGGGCTCTGAATATCGACTCATATTTAGGGGAGTCAAATGGTTCACAATTTGCCTACGATATCAAAACTGACTATGTAAATAAGCTAAGCACTAAAGACATACTTAACCAGTCGGACATCATTAGGCATCACTTTATTCAGTTGGCTGCATCCAATAATTTGCATGATCTATCGTCCAGTTATCAGTTCAATATATCCGTAAGCCCCCATACTGCCAAAACTATTTCTTCCATGGCTGGCCTCGATGCCGAAGGATTTTCTTTAGCAATACAAATTGCTAAGAAAGCCGAAAGCTCAAGTGACGATGTAGTTATTAAAAAAGATAGCATTCAAACCAAGCCGGAAATATTCCAGCAAATAATTAAAACTGGTGATACACACTGGAATAACATGCTCAATGGGATAAAGCCCTCATTCCAAAAAACTCAAGATGTCGATTTAACGACGAAGCAAAAATCAGACTACGAAGAAGTTGCTAAAAAGTATGCAATAGCACGAATGATGGAAGCGAAAGCAAAAGAAGCATTTGCAGAAGCTAGGGAACTATTACCGCAAACAGTACAAGGCGTTCCAGCAGGTTTCACCTCTCCATACCCTGCAGTATTAGTAGGCTCTAGAAAAGAGTTTGATCTTGATTCAGCTGTTTTAGCACTCTCGAATTCCGACATCCCAGAGCATTTCTACAAATCAGTCAAATATGACATCCCTGCACTAATAAAAGAAGCTCAAATCCGCGGTGTGGATACCGGTAAATACTGTGCTTTAGGTGCACCAGACAAATCAAAAGTAGTTGACTCCCTAGAAATGATTGGAATCGATAAATCCACATTTGAGTCTAGCTCTCATCATGTTCATCTCTCTGGTCAAACTCGGGGCCAAGTTCACGAACACCTCAATGAATTAAGAGACGTTGTAGAGATGCAATACACAACAATTGAACAAGAGCTTTTAGGGAATGGCTCTCTGGATATGAATTCACACAATTTAAATTTAAACGGAGATAGCGAGCAATCACATGATTTTGCTCCACAGGTAGGTTGATATGAAAAAGTTTAACGATTACAGCGCTATTGAAATTACTGGTTATGATAGAAACAAGGGCTACCTGTTTGGAAAGGTTAAAGATGGAAGTGATAAGAGAGTTACGCTAGTTCAAAATAAGCAGCAAAATACGACTTCATTTATCGAAAATCTTTCAAACCCTGATGCAAAAACATTCGCCCCAGTTGGCTCCACCATTATAGCTTACGGTGTACAAGCGATTAGACCGGAATCAGGGTTTTATAGTGCAAATTATGCCGTACCTCTAAATAAGCATCCACAGCACAAAAAAACCTATTCAACGCCACTAAAAATCGACGGCAAAACTCAGGTTAGAAACAATGAAAAAGGGCAATTCAAATCATTAGGTGCGACAGCCCTTGATGCTAATTATGAAACTATTCATAACATACAAGGCCTTAGACAAAAATTGGTTCAAGCTCTTAGAGGTTCAACGAACTCAGTTCCTGGATATGCTAGAGGAGTAATGATTCGAATTGGTCAAAGAACTGCTGATGGAACCAAAAAAGCTATGCCCTTTGAGTTTTTTGCGTTGGCTAATGAAACGCCTGAGGCGGCCATTGAAAGGCTGTACAAGGAGAATGACGGTCACAACAAATTTCGCAACACGCTCAAAATCATCAATTCTGAAATAGAAAAAGCGAATTCATTTGTAGAAATCTCTGGGTTATCCAGATTATCTTTTAATAGTTACGGTAACCCAACTAACCTCGAAAAAATTGCAAGCTCTAAACACTACAAAACCAAAGTAAACGGGAAGGCGCGTGGAGCCTATTCACTGACAGCTATCGCGGTGAACAATAGTACTGGCCAAATTGATACGTTCCTGCCCTTACCTCGCGCTAAGGTAGTCAATGATATAAGTGGCATCGTAGGCGCTCACTCGGACGAGGAAGCTACAAGTTTTAACTTGTCAGCCCCTAGTGAGAAGCGCGCTAATGATAAGAAAGGCGTAAAAGGCTACCCGTTACGTATGACCCAAGAACTCAATACTTCAGGGCAACTTTCGAGAGTAGCAATAAAAGGTTCACGTTCCGACATAGCTAAATATAAAGATCGAATAATCTCTGCTGGTGGCGCTAATAAGCCATTTTATAGAGAGTCTGACAATAGCTATGTATTTCCTATCTCAATTTCAAAAGAAGTTGGTGCTGTTTTAAGTGACCTTACAGGCGAACCAGCAATTTACATTGATGAGCCAAGCGCATCTTCATCCTCAAATAGTATTTACGTTAGAGGTCGAACAGAAAGAGAGCCATTCCGCTCGAAATTAAAAGAAATTGGTTCAGCACAACTTGATGGAAAAGAAGTAAGTGGGGGTTGGGCTTTCAATGAATCAAAAAGGATCACACTTGAGGCTTTGCTTGGTGATTTAATTAAGAAGCCACTTAACCCGGTGGGTTTCGGGGCTACATCGTACAACACATCCTTTCCGTCATATGCTGAATGGCAAAAAATAAAATATAACGACTCACCTAATGCTCTACTAGATGCGCATTTCGATGCTTTGAATACACTTGCTGAAGAAGCTGGTATTGATTGGACGCAAACTTCCAGAAACATAATCGTCCCTCCACCTAATTCGAGCTCTGCGATCTTTAAAAGTAATGTCGATGAAAAAAGCGTAGAAGTTCTAAAACAATCTCATAAAGGTAGTGCGAGCGTAGTCGCTGCTTCAAGTACCTATAGAACTAAGAATAAGAAAACTGGAAAAGAAGAGCAGACCCTATCGATTTATCTAAAATTTATCAATAAAAAAATGGGAGGCGGGGAATTCTTCACCGAGTTTAAGTCGGGTGAGTATGACTTCAGCCTTTTTGAAAAAGAACGTGGTACTGGCAACTTGAAGAAGCCAGAAGTAGATTCTGCAGCACTTGAGCGTCGAGAGTTGGACAATCAGAAAAGACTTGAAGAAAGAGCCTTAGAAATTGAGGCTGAGTTTCTTTTAAATAAAGAAGAAGCTCTGGTGGATTGGAATAGTGGTTCAGAACTACAGGGTAATGAGAAGTATATAAGTGATAAAGGTCTAACCGATTATACGTCTTTGATTGAGTTACGAGCTGGAGCCAATAAATTTAATAGCACTTACTCTATGTATCAGCTTGTCGATGAGTGGAATAACTTCGTTGGGCTACAAAAAATATATGATAATCCGTGGGTTACTGAAAAAGGAAAAAATGAAAATAAAACTTTTACAAAAGGTACTAAATTCACGGATTCTAAGACTAACCAGCCTATTGGCACTCATGGTCGAGTTGGTTTCGATGATGGGACTAAACCTATCATTTACACAGAAGGCATGGCAGATGCGCTATCTTCGGTCGCAGCTACTGACTATTTCGGAAAAATTGGTTTAAACAAGGACAACCTCAAAAAGGTAGTCTCACTATCAGTTCATAATAATCCAGATAGAAAGCACATTGTAATTGGTGATAATGATAAAAATCATAAAGATGGGAATATAGGTGCTATGGCAGCTTTAGATGCTGCTTGGGAGAATAACGTATTTTGGCTGGTACCTGATTTTACATATTATGGTAATGACGATAACGATAAAGATATTAACGACCTACATCAAAAAGGTGGATTAAGTGAAGTACGAAAGCAGATAGAGAACGCCAACCCGCCGCCTAAAAACCTTGTTGAATATTATAAATTAAGGCTTCAGTTCGAATCGGCTGAAAACCTAGCGAAGGCCACAGAAAGCGCTACTGCTCACATCCTCGAACGATATTCTAACTTTGAAGCTGGTGTAGTTAAAAAGTTACTTGAGTTTAAGGTCCCTGAAGCGGAAAAATCACAGCAGAAAAAAAACGATAGTAATTTTACTGAAGTCAATCCTAGACCTTTGCCACCTGAAGAGGTAGAGGCCAATACAGTAACCGCCGACAGCCCATTTCCAATAGAAATCATTGAAAAAACTCATTCCATTTCTGGAAAAAAGTACCTGGTAATCAATGACCCATCTAACGGTATATACTCTGACCCAATCGCAAAGGCAATCGAAGAATGCATGCCTGGCAAGACGGCTATATATAATGACGCAATAGGTCAGTACATTGCCCCTTTCCACTTAAAAAATCTCCTCAATAGCAAGCTGCATAGTTTAACCGGTGCGCCAGCCAACTATATTGGAAAGAGGTATCGCTCCAATGAAAAGGGATTTGTAATCAGAGGTGACCTTCCTGAAGAATTAATTGAAAAAATAAGCTCAAAAACAGGCTTTATCTCAACCAATTTCGATCAGGCTGAACAAGGTATAATTGTAGAAAATGAGTTAGCCCTATACCTTATTCAAGATATTCTCGATGATCGGCTTCTTTCCTCAAATATTCCAAAGTCTTTCGATGCGTATACAAGAGATTTCAATTCTAGTGACATCAACTATGCTCCAATAAAGCGTCAAGCCGAAGCCTTTGGCGTTTCCGTCCTAGAAATTGTAAAAATTCAAACCTTACTCTCGATCAATGAAGAGCAAAACCCTCGAGACAGCCACTGGTTTGCAGCACTGATTGCTAAAACAAAAAAAGAGCAAGAAGCCAATGGGCAAAAGCTTACTTACAAAGAACTTCTAGAGAAGTCGTATTTTGCAGGTGAACACCTTTTATCAAATTCAGAGATGACAGAAGAAGAGTATTTGTCTTCAGTCCCACTTTGGTACCAGATTGGCAAAAAATACAAATTAGAAGAAAAATTGACCGCTCCAAATGGCTCAGATAGTTCATCCACGAATGAAGAAGTAGTATCACAAAGTGAGCCGACAAATGTTGATGATTTTGGACAAGATACTTCAACAGGTGAGTCTGATGAAGTAGAAGCGGAACATTCTGAGACGCCGAATGGGGAGGCAGCAGAAGCCGCTCAATTAATAACAGAGCCCCTAGAAGCTGAGCAAGAAGCACCTCTATCTGTTGAGGAATCCAATGAAAATGCTTCTGAATCGGTTCTTCACCTAGAAGAAACCTCAAACACAGTGCACACCACTCCACCCGCGCCTAATGAACAATCAATCAACACTGATGTTGCCCCACAATCATCAATGTTCGACTTATTTGAAGAGGAGCCAACTGAATTAAACGTAGCTGCACCTTCTACAATTCACCCCCTCCCATCCGTATTAAGCGTAGAAGAAGTTACTTCTGATGGAATCGATGATTCAAGCATCGGCTTTCCTGATTGGGAAATTAGAATTCGCAAATTACACGATGCGATTGACCTATTGGTATCGAATGGTTTCGAACATGATGAGTTCATTGAACTTGTTGAGAACAGTCCTGCCTCAGTTGGTTATGAGGAAGGTGAAGTGCAGAGCTTTTATCAACAGTTGACCTCTGACCTTAAAAACCTTAAACAACATCCGATTGCAGATTTAGAAAATTTCACTCCTTTATCTCTGTCGTCGGCATACTTCAGTGTCTTCAACCGCATCAGCGCAGAGCGTTTAGAAGGTATCAAAGATTACATTGCTGAATTTGTTTACATTAAAGGGGCAATGGTCGAAAAAACTTTCAATAAATACCTTTCAGGTAAGCAAAGTATTCCTGATATGGTCGCTGATAATCCATATTTTATTGAGGGAGAATTGCAGAGTGAAGTCTTACTTCAAGATATTGAACACCTAACTGATTTTAAGTCAATAAATGACTTTTACAGGCATTACCGCGATATATATTCTTCTCAGCAAACGAATAATGTCCTTTCATCAGATGAAGAAAATGTGCCGTCAACGTTAAAATTTGCTCTTAATGGAGAAAGCGTTAATGGAGAAGAAATATTTTCTAACGATGAAATCAAACTATACGCTTTAGAAGAAGGAGACATGTACCTTTCTGTTGGTGCAAATGGCACCATCACAGAACTCAAACATGAGCGATTTAAGTCGACGAAAAATGATGAAGTTTTGTTAAACAAGCTCTACTTGAATGGACGTTCTGCCTATGTGGTTAGTTTTGAAAATATCACTAAGGGTTTTTTGGAATTTGACAAGGCCCAAAGTTTTTATTCGCGCAATGAGAATAAACTTTTAAATTTAACTGACAAGAATGTTACCTTCACTAAGCAGCCTACCCGTCCCCAAATTGAAGCTGCATTTGAAGCGTATTACGACGACGGTATTGACTTTGACACACTAATGTCTCGTCTTAACGAAAAATACGGCGTTACACTCGATAATGAATCGAAGTCCATAGTAGAAACAGCTTTCAAACATAAGACTGTATCTGTCGAAAAGAAAAAACTATCCCTGAATGAAAAACTATCTGAGCTAATTTCTGTAGCTTCGGAGCAGGCTAATACAGGGTTAAATTACACAGAGTTTTTCGAAGAAACCTTCAAGGAAGATGGGTATTTTTACAATCGCAATCCGTTTTTAGAAAATGACTCATCAGAGATTTCAAGGCAGGAACTCAATCAATCTCTGAGTGACGCAGGTTATAAGTCACTTAAAGCTTTTTATAACTCAATCTATGAAACGATTCATGCCATTGAGCAAGATGAAATCATTGGTCGATTAGGCGGTTTTATACCAAGTGCAACGATTCAACAAGACATCTCTCTTTCAGCGCAATTTACCAATTTAACCAATGTATTAAATGCTAAGCGTTTAGATGCAACTCTATTACCTCCCCTGCCCTTTAAAGACTACGCAAAAACACCACATGCATTGCAAAATATTAATGCTATTCAATCAGTAACACTGGTCGAGTTAACCAATGAAGAAAACTTGGAAAGGTACTCACTAGATGATTACCTCCTACTAGCTGACCTTCATCATGTTCAAAATGTAAGCGCCGAAATGGAAAAGGCAACTGTTGCGCAGTTAGTGGTAGATACTTGGAGCAAGCGTAGAGACCTAACATTTTTAAGTACAAAAGAAATCGCTGATTTTGACTCTGAAACGCTTAATGAGTTTTCACGAATTTTGGGAGTTAGTAATCAAACAGGAAATCTAGCCACCGCAATAGCAATTAAATCGAAACTAAAAGAGCTCCGCGAATTGACGTCTTTGAAGTTAGCTCAGTTTAATTACATATCAGATGCTATTCAGCATAATTCGAGTTCAAAAAAACTACCGGCATTTGTATACCGAGACATAGATTTAATAGCTAATGGCCATGAACATAACATTGATAAAGCTATCAACTATGTTGAAAGAATTCGGTCACTCAATGAGTCTAGACTATCTATAGAGAAAACCTTCCATAATATTAATTTAGTATCACCGGAGGTTCGCGCAGTTCTAAAGAATAGCGACACTTCAAAAAGCTATGTTGTCGGCATCGAGGACGCTAAATATGCCTCACATGCATATTTGTACTCACTTACTAAAGACAAGTCTGTGTCAGATATACAACTCCCCCTTGATATCTCTTACTACACAGTTGTTAACGACAAAATGGTAGGGTTCAACCGCGGTCTTGATAATGATTTTGTTCAACAGGCTGGGTTAAGCCCAATATCTGACAAAGCTCTTGAACGTGCTTTAGCACCTATTGAGAGCTTTATCGGCACGCAAGGTTATTTAGCTCTTAAGAATAACGAAGGAAACGCTGTACTTATTCGCGCTGCCAAAAAAGGTTTTGTTTCAACCGAATATAACGCTAAGACGTTAACATTAAACACCACTAGCATTCGCGACTTATCTGCATTGATGGAAACTTATAGGGCAGAAGGTTATGAATTTTCTGATGTTGAACCACTATTTGATGTCTTAATATCTGAGAAAAATCAAGAATCGCTTCAGCTTTTTGAATTTGTTACCGACCTCGATGTTAATAGCTTGTCAGAGGAGCAGCAACAAGGCTTTTCAGAGTTATTAAGCGAAGGCTTTGACGATGACTTCAGTGCACTATCAAAAGTAGCGAAAGAGAGAATTAGACATGCACTTCAAGATGATCTAATTGAAAAAATCACTGGGCTCAAAAATGATTTAGAACCTGGCATTTCTGATGACTATAAACAAGTGATTCGAGACTTGCTGGCGGTAGACTCGATTTCAATTACTCACAACGAGCATGTAACAGAAACAACTCAATCACTTTCTGATGAATCACCTGTGGAAAGCGTCAATTCTTCAATTAATGATTTATATGGCCTGTTTAACCATTTGGATGTGGATCAATCCGTCGAAAGCAGCTTACAGGATGATGCCTCATTTGTTCCAGAAACCAGTTCTGCAAATGTCGAAACTGGGAGATTGGCTATTGCTAACGGTCGTGCCGGTGTAATAACTGAAATCCATGGAAGTGTTGTCACGATTGAACCAGTTTGGAAAAGTAATGTTTCTTCAAACCCTTCTGCTCAAAATGCTTTGTACTCTTCTAAATATGACAA
The DNA here is from genome assembly GCF_041414725.1 of Alteromonas sp. DY56-G5. NCBI lineage: Bacteria > Pseudomonadati > Pseudomonadota > Gammaproteobacteria > Alteromonadales > Alteromonadaceae > Alteromonas > Alteromonas sp. DY56-G5. The sequence continues at coordinate 10,926 of NZ_JANHZQ010000058.1, forward strand.
ATACATATTCGAATTATCACCGGAAGAATTCGCCACTACAGAGGCCGCACTTTCATTTGATATGGATGTAGATTTATATAATCCACGTGATGAAAAAGGCCTTGAAAGAATACAGAAGCTGAGCCTACCGGATCTTAAAAAGTTGAGTGTAGTATACGGAGCAGATGTTAGTAGCGATGACCGCGAAGTTATTACCCAAGAACTTATACGCTCGGTTAGAGCAAGGACAGCTGCACTACTGATTGAAACAGGTAAACGCACGGATACATCTAATGAAGACCTTGAAGCTTTAGCAGAGTATGTCAACGTAGATGATGCTGACGAAGTAACGGAGTTTTTCCGTTCTGCAGCTAAGAATTCGAAAAGTTCTATTTTAAATATGAACTATGAGAAGGCAATTGAGGATGGGTTAAACTTCGGCTACCACCCTGGTATATCTGATAACGAAATTTTGGACGTTAATGTTGGTGAAGTTAAAACTATCAGCGATGTTAGTGTTATAACTCTCTTGAACAAGTCTACCATAGCTGAAATTCTGAAAGATGATAGTAGTGAGGCGGAGTACATAAAGTATCAATATCTCAGTAGCCCAGACGTTGACATAAATCGCCTTGAAACCTCTTCAGCTAAAATTAAATTAAATGGTTTCAACCACACGTATGTGTCTTCGAATGGTGATGAGTATCCCTCGTTAGAACTATTAACTGAATATTCAGAAGTCATAGACGTAACTCCAATTTTTGAAAACGGTGATGAGGTTTTATATTGGGAAAATGAAATTCCAACTGCTGGCGCGGTAAGTGAGACAATCTTTACTGGGGAAAAAGAAGTAAGAATTTCAGGACTAGAGTCCCCTGTTAACTTAGGTGAACTTGTTAGATTAGATCCCGTTAAATTAGAGAACGAACTTCAGAATATAAAACAGCAATTCAACGGCCCATTACAAAAAACCTTGGGAAGTGTGGTTTCACTAAAAGACGGTGAGACAGATTTACATAAGGCATATGCAGTTCAAAAGGCGATAGTCTTATTACAGAGTTATGCTGATAGTTCAGTAAAATCTTTCATGGGCTATGATTTAGAGCTCATTGGAGAAGAATTTAGATACAGCAAAGACGGCAGCACATTGGCTCAAGCTACCAATATTGAAGAAGCACAGCGCCTTGTAGCAGAAGCTGTAAATAACCTACTAACAGAGAGAGTACGCAAAAATGCAGATGAAATACGACTTGATGGAGTACATGGAGAAGTTCTGCCCAATTCTGACAGCACAGATGAAAAAGGAGAACACCTGGGTGAATTGGATAGAAATGAAAGCCAAGAAAATGTCGGAGGAACTAAATCAAGCGATAGAGCAGGTGGAAGCAGAAAATCCACAACCTCAGACGACGGATTACAACGAACTAGCGGCGTACCACCAGTTCGTACAAGTAACAGCCAAATCATTGGTATGTCAGAAGAATTATCCAACAGAAGAAGAGCCGAATACTCTTTCCCACTAGATATTGAAGATAGTATAAGCGGGTTACCTAAACGAATAGAATTAAACTTATCAGCTCTCAAATTGAGTAAGCAAATTGAAGATGAGGATCGACTTGCTACTCACGAAGAAAAAAACACCTTAGCACTCTACTCTGGGTGGGGTGGCATGCCGGGAATGTTTGACCCTACAAATTACGTTTACATCAAAGAACGTCGGGAATTGATGTCGTTAGTTACCGGCGAAGAATATGAATCGATTAAAGCTTCGGCATTAACTGCATTTTACACACCTCCGTCATTAATAGAGCAAATCCACTTAGGTGCAGAAAAGCTTGGTTTCGCAGGTGGTGAAGTAAGTGATCCATCGACCGGAACTGGTGGTTTCATATCTGCAATGCCTGCTCATTTAAAAAATAACTCAACATTTACTGCGAGAGAGCTAGATACTGTAACTGGTAAAATTGCTCAACAACTATTTGGCGAAAATATAGTTAAGATTGGAGGGTATGAAAACGCTACTCAACCTAACAACTACTTTGACCTTGTAACCTCTAACATCCCATTTGGAAACTTTTCAGTCTACGACTCTGACTATGCCAAATATGGATATAAAATTCATGACTACTTCATGGTTAAGAGCATTGATAAAGTTAAGCCTGGCGGTTTAGTCGCTTTCATGACTTCCACCGGCACTCTAGACAAAGTCGAAAGCAAAGCTCGAGAGCATGTCTACAAGACAGCAGATTTAGTTTCTGCCATAAGAATGCCTTCAAACACCTTTACCAAGTACGCAAATACCAATGTCGCTTCAGACATCATTTTCCTTCGTAAAAGACTCCCTGGTGAGGTCAAAGGCGACAACGCATGGCTCAAAACTCAACAAGTTGAAGCTGAAGATAGAAATGGCCACTTCCACGAGCACACTTTAAATAGTTATTTTGTTGATAACCCTGAAATGATAGTAGGCGAATTAACTTCGGTGAAGACACAATTCGGTCAATCACTTTCATCAAAATTTGAAGGTGATTTAATAGCTGAGGTGCAAACCAAGATTGAAAACCTTCAACCTCTAAGTAATGTGTCGAAGAAAGAAACTAAAATTCAGATAATCGAAGATAACTCTGAAGTAATAAAGCTAGTAGAAGATGTTAGACCCGGCTCATTTGTTTATAAAGACGGTAAGCTTGGCAAAGCTGTGTCCAAATATAATCCTGACCTAGATGACCACGAGCTCGTAATGGAGCCTCTGGAAACCTCGGGTGTAAAAGCTAAACGTCTGATAAGCCTGATTTCTGTTAGAGATGCTTGTCGAACTCACATACAAACCCAATTAGAAACAGAAGGGAATGACCCTCGTTTTCTTGCTTCATTAAACAATTTGAACGAGGCCTATGAACGTCATGTTCAAAAGCATGGGGTAATAAACGCCACAACAACAAAACAAGTATTTCAAGAAGACCCGGATTATCCCCTTCTTCTTGGACTAGAAAGCATCGACAAAAAAACAAAGGACGTAGTAAAGGCACAGATATTCACTGAACGAACAGTTGGAATTAACCCAGATATTACTCAAGCAGAATCGTTGGAAGACGCATTATTCATATCTATTGCAAAATACGGTGAAATAAATCCCACGTTAGTGTCTCAATTGCTCGATAAAGATTGGAAAAATGTTGTAGAAAACTCGGGAGACCTTCTTTTCCTTGACCCTAATACAGACCAATGGATGTTCAAAGGCAATTACCTTTCGGGAAATATCAGCACTAAGTTGAAAGATGCTAAAGCTGCTGCAGAGCTAAATCCTTACTTTGAAAAGAATGTTAAAGCTTTAGAAAGCGTCATGCCTCAAAGAATTATCTCAGAAGAGATCAAAGTGAGATTAGGCACAGCATGGATTCCAGCTTCAACTATGAGTAGATTCGTGGAGTACATTGTAACTGGAGAGGAAACACCATTCGAGAGCAAGCCCAATAGGCAATTCGGCGTATCTTTTGTGAACGCTGAGTGGTCATTGAATGTATCCGAATATGTGATCTCATCTAATAGTGGCAGAAGCAGAAATAGATTTGGTACAGAAAGAAGAGATGCGGTAGACCTCATTGAAAAGGTGATGAACGGTTCTAAAACTGATGTATTCGATACGATTGATGGGAAAGCTGTATTCAATTCTGAAGCATCAGCACTTGCTAGTGCAAAAGCTCAAGACCTAGCGACTGAATTTAAAGAGTGGGTTTGGAAGAACCCTCAAAGGAAGGAACATTTAGAAGATGTCTACAATGAGCGTTTTAATGTATTCGTTAACGCAAAATATGATGGCTCACACATTCAATATACCGGTTTGAATCCAAACTTTAATGGAAAGAAATTCGACCCCCGTCAAACGCAAAAGAATACTCTAATGCGTTACCTTGTAGAGGGTAGAGCTTTGTTAGCACATGGTGTGGGTACTGGTAAGAGTTTTGAATTGGCATCAATTGCAATTGAAGGAAAAGCACGAGGAGTACATCAAAAGCCAATGGTAGCAGTGCCAAACAATGTCTTTGGTCAACTTAGCAGAATGATTCAAGAGCACTACCCTAACGCTAGAATTCTCGCGCTAGACCCCAAAAATATGCCCAAGGAAAAAAGAAAGGAACAAACCGCACGCATAGCAACGGGGAATTGGGATGCGATTATTGTAGCTCATAGCACACTTGATAAATTCTCAGCTCCTACGGAATTTGTTACTAATCAACTCGAAGCTCAATTAAACGAGTATCGCTCTTCTCTTGAAAATGCTGAAGCAATGGATGGCCAAAACAATAAAAGAGCGCAACGGAAGATTAAAAACCTAGAAAATAAAATACAAAAACGCTTATCACAAGAAAAGAAAGACAACTTACTTTATTTGGACGAGCTGGGGATAGATACGATACTTGTAGATGAAGCTGACAACTTCCTAAACCTCGGTACTCCGTCAAACATGGGCCATGTTAATGGCGTAAATACTCAAGAGAGCAACCGAGCTATGAATATGATTTTCATGACTCGATTCATTCAGGAGCTAAGAGATGGCAAAGGCGTAGTCTGGGCCACGGGAACCGATATTCGCAAATCCATGAGCGATTTATTTGTAAATCTATACGTATTGGCACCTGATGAACTTAAAGCGCTTGGGGTTTATGAGTTCGACAATTTTATGAGTGTTTTTGGTGAGGTAGTTTCAACCATTGAAGCCAACCCTGAAGGTACCGGTTATAGAGAAAACTCAAGACTAGCCAAATTTAACAATCTACCAGAACTAGGAAAGTTATACCGCACAATCGCTGATGTAGTAACAGCTGAAATGGCTGGCGTAGAAAAGCCAAATTCAAACAAAATTGCGGTCAAAGCAAATGGTAACGAGTACTTCGATGCTTTTATGAAAAACATAGCCAAAAGAGCTACAAGCTTCAGAAATGGAAGTAAAGATGAAACTTGGTTCAGCATCCAACATGACTCTCAGAGGGCGGCAATGGATATGCGATGCATAGACCCTAATATCCCAGAATCTCCCTCTAGCAAAATAATGAAAGCTTCAGAAAATATTCTTTCTGAATTCAGAAAGAAAGATGAGAAAACCCGGGCTCAGCTAGTCTTTATTGACCGATTTGTTAACCCGTCAGATAAAGGCTTCAGCGTTTATGATGATTTAATCAATAAGCTAGTTGCTGGTGGTATCCCACGCGAAAAAATCATTGATAGTCGTCAAGTTAATACAGAAGCCCAAAAGAAAGAGTTTGAAGACGGAATGAACTCCGGCAAGTACGCGGTAGCTATTGGAACAACGGACAAGTTTGGAGTTGGTAATAATATCCAACAAAACTTGGTAGCAATGCATGAGTTAACGCCTCCCTGGAACCCCAGAGACTTGGAGCAAAGGCTTGGAAGAATAGAAAGACACGGAAATCAGCATAGCGAAGTAAATGTTTACCGCTACTCCACAGAGAATAGCTTTGACCTATTTATGTGGGAAACGATGAAAAGAAAGGCCACATTCATTATGCAAACCAAGCTAGAGCCAGAACTCGCTCCTCGTGAATATACGGAAGAGCCAGATGCTACATATACTGAAATGATGGCTATAGCGACTGGGAATAGTCTAATTAAAGATAAAATCGACGTTGATTCGAAGCTAAAAAATTTAGAAAGGCAGTACCGCGGCTATATCGACAACAAACGTTCAATGGTTCATCAAGTTGGGTATAAAAATGAAAGAATCGAAAAGGACCAAGTTTTACTAGATGAAAAAGGGAAGTTTTTATCTAAAGTCATTGGCGATATGAATTTAGTGGTTGACGGTATGCGTATGCCCGACCTGAAAAGCGCTGGGGATCGAGTAAAAGGTATCTTTGACCAACTTCAAGGAGTTAAAGCTCCGCCTCTTACTGTGCCGGTTGGAGAGTACAATGGAATGGAAATTAAGTTCAGGCTTGAAGATTCAGAAGATGGTAAAAAGGTTTATAGACTTAAAATTTATCATGACAGTAAAGAAGGTTTTCAAGTATCAAATCACCCATACGTAGGTCGACAAATCAGCGATATTTCCACACTCCAAGATAAGCTAGAGAAGTTCATTGGTGAAGTGAAGGATCGAATTACTTTCAACGAAAAAAGTATTGAAAGCCTTAAAACTGAGATTGAGAGGCCTTTTGACAAAGAAGAGGAAATGCAAAGTTTGCAAAAAGCTGCTGAAAAGCTAAACGCGGAACTATTAGTTGCTGCAAATGAAGCCTCGCAGACGGAAGAGGTCGTTGATTGGGGAGTTATGCTTAGTGAAATTCAGCGAGATGACGAAGTAGATATTAATGAACCTACAAACACTCTAAACTAGAGTAATCCGATTTATTCAATATTCTCGATTGAATAATTGTTACTGAAGAAAGACCATCTTTGAGTTACTTCTCTAAGATGGTCTTTATGTCTAATACGTTCAAAGTTAATCCCAACATTAAGCAGTGCCCTGCGTGTGGTCTTACACTAAAATTTAATAATATAGAGTCGAAAAAGCTTACATCTTGCAGATGCGGCTTTATGGAGGCAGCAGGTTCTCTTCATATCCTAGACCACATTAACGATGTTCTTTCTGAATATGCGGCTTTAAAAAATATCCACTCTGTAAAAGGCCTACTAAATGAAACTTACTCAATTGCTAAGGGAAATGCTTTTAGTGCATACGGGTTTCTGTCTTTACTATTGAAGCGCTCTCAAACCTTCATATTTGGTGACACGCCGGTCAATAAGGTTTTTAACGGCATTGAGATCATGGAAGTAATTAGCACAGATAAGGGCATACTGGGAGAGCGAGTTTCATTAAAAAACACAGGTATGGATTCTAACTCCCAGCTGCATGCACTTTCGATTCAAATAATATTATTAACCTACGTCATAGATGAAACACTCAACGCAAGTTCATTAAACCAAAGCTCTCGAAAAAGTGGTGTCTTATACATAGAGGATGTAGTTGGTGTTGCCGAGTTGGTAAACATCGATACCCTTAGAGAAAAGTTCCGCTTGCCAACAAACGAAAAGGATTTAGTGAAACAAGAATCGGGGCCAGCATTGTGAACGCAGCTCAATTAGCGATCGATATGGCTAGAGGTCAAGAACAACGAATTGATGCCCGTAATGAAGACAAAGCGGCCACAGTCCAAGCCGGCCAAGCCGATACACTAACCCTTGATTTAAGGCGTTCATTAAATGGTCTTAAAGTAGGACTTTCTCTCGTAACAGCATGTATTTGGAAAGGAGAGGATGCAGAAAAAAATCTTAAGGAACTCATAGATCTAACTCAAAGCCTTTCAAATGAGCTTTTGCCAGATACTAAAAACAACGAAGAAGAAAAGCGTCAAGCAGCAATAATAAGAACTTCAATTCTACGGTGTGTTGAGGAAGTCGCAAAACAAGATACAGCCGACTCACTATCTAGTGCACAACTGGCGAGCTTATTTGACATTGCTTCAGAGCTAAGCACTTATGAAACCTTACCGCCGCAGAATATAGCTCAATCTTTCGATCTATCATTTCTAGTTGCCATCGGCTTCAACACGAGCTCTTTAACCGAAGACAGCAGTTCTATATCCGAACACTTGGCTGAGGTTAAATTTGGGTTAACCGAAACATTTGCGACCTTAGAAAAATTTAATATCAGCAACAGTGCTCTTTCTCATATTAAGGCAATAGTACTAGACGAAATCATAGCATTACATCGGCAACTTGTTATGGAGGAAGCGGAACGCAGAAGGATAAATAAGCTCGGAAGAATTGAAGGCAAGGAAAATCTCAAAGTTGTAGAGATGAAATTCAAATCCCTTTTGAAATCAATAATAGAAGCAACTATCGCAAACACTAAGGTGTCGCCATGAGCCTCGTATTCCATATTGAACAATTAATATTATCAAAAAATAAAAAAGCCAAACTTTATGACGGCGATTTTCCTTATCAAAACAAACAAACGGGAGAGATCATTCAAGTCCATCGGAAATTCTACGCCCTGAACCTGGCCCACGCAGAAAAATTATCCCAGCATATAAAGAAATTAGAGCATTACAAACTTGAAAGAGGTAATTGGAAGCACGCTTTTGGAATCTCCCACGACCAGTCTACTGGAAAAGTTCTTCGGTTTGCTCAGAGAATTTCAGGAACTAGGAATTTGAAAACAAATTTTAACAAAGGGCTTAATGCTGGTGGGATACCCCTTTTTGCATTTACTAGACATAGTTATGCGATGGTATTAAGTACGATTAAGGGCAATAAATCTGACATTTCACCAGACCAACTCACTGTTGAAGAAAAGGATTTTCTGAAGAAAAAGATGCTCGCTATATTTGGTCTAGCACTATGCCTCTTTTCAATGACAGTGGTTTTCGGCGTGAGCTTAATAATCAACAACAACACCTTTAGCTTGTCTGGGTACGGAGTGTTAACCACTCTGGCATTATCACTTTTGTTCATTGTAAGTAGCTTTAAGACTTATAAGGAGTACGACAATGTCGGGAAATAACGAAGATAAGGGAAATACACCATTAATCATCATGGGCTGTATTCTAGGGTTTCTCTCCCTTTGCTGGTACCTTTTTAGCGTCAATATCAATACAGCTATTACTTCTGTGGCTAAGATAAATCTTGAAATCGTTGCCGCTCTTACTGAAATGGGTGAGCTTGGGGAGCTCTTAGCAAACATTTTCGCTCCTGGAATATCAAGTGAAATTATTAGCACTTTGAAAGATAAATTTTACTCTACTAACCCTAGGTTTATGAGTGGAAAAGAAACTATCCTATACTTGGAGTTTTTAGGACAAAACTTCCGTCCATTTTTAATTTTATTCATTACTGTCAGCTTTATTAAGGTCTATAAAGACCAAAGGCATAGAAGCTTAAAAAAGAAATATAACCTTGACGACATATTGAAAGTGGGCTCGCAATACAACCCCCATCTTAACCCTGTCATCTGTCAAGATCTGGTCAAATGCGACCCTGATATCGGCCCTTTAGCAAGGGACAAGTCACCTCTTATACTCGCTATTGAAAACAACTTGATAACCGTCTTTGATATTGACCATGTTGGGAATAACACCAATAGAATACTAACTCCGGTATTTGGTAAAAAAAACATTCAAAAAGGTGAGTCCATCGTCATCAAAAATTCATACACAGACACTCTCGAAGGCCTTCCTATATTGCATGGTAGGTGCTTGTTAAATAGGAAAATGGCGAAAGGATTTTTTACTAAACAACTTGGCCCTCGATATTCAGGTTGGAAAAGCATGCCTCTAGAAAGGAGAGCATTTTTAGCGATAGCAACTCTTTTCATGAAAGGAGTTGATTCAGGTGGCGTTGCCGAAAGCATTAAATTACAGCGCCAGATAAACGAAGATTTCAGTTTAAAGAAGGTAAAAAATCTCAACTATCTCGACGAGAGTAAAATCGATGAAATATTGTCTGAGAATGAAGATTTGAAGCCATTTCAGGCGCTGGTTAATAGCCACTCATTTGAACTGACTTTGATTACTGGATTTATGGAAGCAGCTCGAAAGAAAGGAAAACTCTACACGAGCCATATGTACTGGATAAAACACACTGACAGGTCACTTTGGTTCACTCTCGAGAACTGTGGAAGCCAAATGCCTTATTGTGAGGCGGCAGCAGTCAGGGCTCATTACCTTCGAGAAGAAAATGTTCAAATGGGACTCGATCACCCAGAAATAGAAAGCGCTATCGATGGACTAGAAAAATTTCTTGGTGAAACGGAAGGCTGGTTAGCAAAGGTTGTGAAAGAAGATGTTTGATAATAGAGCCCCTAAGAACAATAGAAACCTAGAAGCTCGTAGAAGATACGTTGATACTCGTAGTGAACTCAAAAAACTACTTGATAGCTTAAGATTACGAGAGTACCTAGCCTTTGGTTACATTTGTATCGTAACTCTGGTGTGCCTAATCCCTGCCATTTGGTTAGTATGTCTAATTGTTTTCCTGATTTTACATGTCAACTCCAAACTCGATAAAAAGAAAATTGGCGTCCTGCCTCTTAAACTTCCTTTCTGGATGAACAAGACTGATTATCATGAGCCTGCGGTTGCTGACAGATTCAAGTTTGAGAAAGCAAGTGGAACTATCCATATGGGTAATGAGCTGTCTACGCAATTAGAATTGTGGATTGTCCCTAAAGATCTATTAACGCATCTCTTATTTATATCTACCACTGGTGGTGGTAAAACAGAATTCCTTTGGTCTCTAGCTGCAACTAGTAGCTTCATGACAGGCGGCGCCCTAATATATGTCGATGCAAAAGCTGCTCCAGACGGGCTTGAAAAACTGTATTTCTTAGGCCGCAAAACTGGGCGAGAAGACAGCATCCGTATAATGAACTATCGGACTGGAAATAAAGAGGTTAAACATTCTCACTGGAAGAAAGTAAGTAACACCTGCGGCATGTTCGCGGTAGGTACAGCATCAGTTGTTCAACAATTTTTGGAAGATATGATGCCTCCTGGCGAGGGTGAAAACCAAGTTTTCAGAGATAAGGCTGTTGGAGGATTAAAGGCATTTTTGCCATGTGTAGTAGAATTACGTGACCAAAAGTTAGTAAATATCACCCCGAGTTTAATTGGCCAATGGTTTACGATTCCAGTCTTATGCAAATTAGCTTGGCCAGAACACAATGACCACCTAATACCTCTAGAGAATGAAACAACTGGTGAAACTATTGAAATACCTCACAAGGTATCAAAGCAAAGGCAGCGTGCCCTTAGACGTTACTTAGAAAACCTCCCTTCGTTTGATGCAGACAATCCAGATAAGTTAAGGAACGGGATTAAGCAAGCATCTGAAGTTCACAGACAGTTTGGTTTCGGCCTAGGTTACATTTCAAAACCCCTTGTTGAACTTGGGAGTGCGTACAGCCACATATTTGAGTGTGAGCAAGGTGAAATCGATTTTCGAGATATTATTCTCAACAACCGCCTTTTAGGTGTTTTCGTACCAGCTACAGAGCAATCAAAGGATCAAAGGCAAGTACAAGGAAAAATTGCACTATCGGGAATACGGGTAGCTATATCAACAGGACTAGGTGAAGACTCAGAAGGTGATTTAGATGACATTATTAACAACCTTCCTATAGACAAGAAAAACCCTAGTCTAATTATCATCGATGAATATGCTGAGGTAGCAATCGAAGGTTTTGCTGTTGCCGCAACTCAAGGTCGCGGGCTTGGAATTGGTGTATGTTTTAGTGGACAAGATTTGGCAGGCTTCATCAAGGCATCAAAAGAGGAAGCAACACAGATTTTTGGTAATACACGTCTTAAGATTCTAGGCCCACAAGAAGATGTTAAAGAGACTTGGGATTGGTTTAAAAGCTTAGGCGGAACGATGAATGTGGCAGAAAGTAATGGCTGGAATGAAGGTGATTTCAGCGCTTACAAAAGCAACCTATCGGCTCAGATAAAGGAAATAGACAGACTAAATTGGTTAGATGTAAAAGAACAAATTGAGGGTGAGGGCTATATATTTCAGTCTTCAAATCTAGTGAGGGCCCAGCTTTTCAATATAAGGCTTAACACCAAAGAGCTTGGAAATTTTCGTATCACTAGACTTCTTGAGGTTTTGCCTCCAAGCGAAAAAGAGAAAAATGAGCTATTGAAAAAGGTAGAATTATCTAAGGCAATTGAATATTCCCTTGAAAGAAATATTCTTCCTTCAAATAGTTCTTTAATAGATTTAAAGGGTTCTGAGCCTAACCTGTCAACGGATTGGATTTATAAACTTCTGGAAGCACAAACAGTTAAAGAAAAGGAGGTCGATGCTTTAAACAAGGAGATTCAAGCATTAGAAAAGCCAATTGAAAAAGTGGAAACGCCTGCTAGTAAGACTCACCAACAAGAGAGCGCCTTTGTAAAAACCACAAAAAATAAGGAAGTAACTTTACCGAGCCTGTAACAGATTCTGTGTAACTGCCATTAGTTAATATGCTTTTCGAGGCGTTCCTCGAACTCGATAATAAAA
>NZ_JANHZQ010000059.1:0-21285 GCF_041414725.1 Alteromonas sp. DY56-G5
TGTGCGCTTAGGTCTTTGATTACTTGAAGTTGTCATAAAGAAATCCTCTTTATGTCAACGTATTTTAGGACGGGACAGTAACTACAAAAAGGCCCGCATTTATGCGGGCCTTTGTTTTTTATGCAAAAATATCTGCGCTTTGGTTCTAATGTTTATTTATCCATATGCACAACAGAGCGGATACTTTCACCTTTATGCATTAAATCAAAGGCATTGTTAATGTCACCAAGACCCATGGTGTGAGTGATAAACTCTTGAAGACCAAAGTCACCATTTAAGTATTGCTCTACAATACCTGGCAGCTCTGAACGACCTTTAACACCGCCAAATGCAGAGCCGCGCCATACACGACCTGTCACTAACTGGAATGGGCGCGTTGAAATTTCTTGTCCTGCGCCAGCTACACCAATGATCACAGATTCGCCCCAGCCTTTGTGACAGCACTCGAGTGCAGAACGCATAACGTTTACGTTGCCGATACATTCAAACGAATAGTCAACGCCGCCATCGGTCATTTCAACAATCACTTCTTGAATAGGCTTGTCGAAATTCTTAGGGTTAACCACGTCAGTTGCGCCAAGTTGCTTCGCCAAATCAAACTTGCTTTCATTAATATCGATACCAATGATGCGGCCTGCGCCTGCCATACGTGCACCAATGATCGCTGACAGACCGATTCCGCCTAGGCCAAAAATAGCAACCGTATCACCTTGTTGCACTTTTGCAGTTTTAAGTACAGCACCCATCCCCGTAGTTACACCACAACCAAGCAGGCAAACTTCGTCTAGCGGCGCATTTTTGTTTACTTTTGCTAGCGATATTTCTGGTAAAACCGTGTACTCAGAAAACGTTGAACAGCCCATGTAATGATAAATTGGCTCACCATCTATAGAGAAACGGCTTGTGCCGTCTGGCATTAAGCCTTTACCTTGTGTTTCGCGCACCGCTTGGCAAAGGTTAGTTTTGCCTGATTTACAGAACTTACATTCGCCACATTCTGCGGTGTAAAGAGGAATAACGTGATCGCCAACTTCTACACTAGTCACACCTTCACCGACCATTTCAACAATACCGCCACCTTCGTGGCCTAATATTGAAGGGAATACGCCTTCAGGATCATCACCTGACAATGTAAATGCGTCAGTGTGACATACACCAGTTGCAACGATGCGTACAAGTACCTCGCCTTTCTTAGGAAGCTCTACGTCCACTTCTTCCATTTTTAACGGTTCACCCGGGCCCCAAGCCACCGCGGCTTTTGACTTAATGTGCGTTTGACCTTCTTGCAACGAATCTTTGAATGACGCCATGTGATGACTCCTTAATCATAAATATTTGATGATGTTTTATAGGCCAAAGTATAGGAGACGGATTACTAATGATAAATACAGTTTTAGTAAATCACTTTTTCATAATTGTAATAATTAATTTGGACAAATAGAATGTACTTAAATAAACCAGCGCTGTGTTGAACAACGCTAAACTAACGAGTGGCGATAATGAAATATCTTGAGGGAATAGCAGAGTTTTGCGCTGTGGCCGACGTCGGCAATTTTACCGGGGCTGCAAATAAGCTCGATACGTCAGTGGCGCAGATAAGCCGTAAAGTCGCATCACTTGAAAAGCAGCTAGGCGTTAAATTGTTACAGCGTACAACGCGCAGCGTATCGCTTACTGAAGCGGGTATGCAGTATTTTCAGCAGGCAATGCCTGCGTTAAAGGCGCTCGAAGATGCCCAGCTAGCGGTGAGCGCACTGCAAGCATCGCCGCAAGGGCTCATTAAACTTACCGCTCCCGTAGCGTTTGGCGAAGCCTTCATCGCGCCTTTGCTCAATAGCTTTATGCAAAAGTACGCTGGCATTAGCGTGCAGTGCACGTTCTCAAACGAAAAGCTCGATATTGTCGAGCAAGGCCTCGACCTTGCCATACGCATTGGAAACCTAGAAGACTCGACGCTGGTTGCAAAAAAGCTGGCTACACGTCATTTGTTTGTATGCGGAAGTAGGGATTATTTTAAAGAGCAAGGTCAGCCCAAAAGTATTGAAGAGTTAAAAGAGCACTCGCTGCTGGTGGGGTCACAACCCTATTGGCGTTTACTTATCGATAATAAAATTCAATCAATTCCTGTACAGGGCAGAGTACGGTATAACAGCGGAAATGCTCTATGCAGCGCCGCGGTTGCTGGCTTGGGTATTGCACAACTACCTGGATTTTACGTGCGTAAAGCACTAGCCTCTGGTCAGCTAATAGAGCTGTTCCCCGAGTACAAAGACAAGCAAGAGGCTATTTGGGCGGTATTTCCTTCAAACCGAAATGTTGCACCCAAAATCAGGCTGCTGGTGGACTTTTTAGCTCAACATCTCATCTCAGACAGCTGATGTGCTTGTTTAAAAATATTGATCGAAATATAGCGCCTGTAGCTAAATATTCTTTAATAAAGGTGATATGCAGGTGACGAAGTGCACAATGATAAGGGAAAAATTCACGTACGCGGCGCCCGTGTACACAACTTAAAAAATATCAGTATCGATATACCGCGAAATGAAGTGGTGGTGTTTACCGGTGTATCTGGTTCAGGAAAATCTTCTTTGGCTTTCGGTACGCTCTACGCAGAAGCTCAGCACCGCTATTTAGATTCAATATCACCTTATGCCAGACGGTTAATTGAGCAGGTAGAGAAACCTGACGTAGACGCAATTGAAGGCTTACCGCCCGCTGTCGGTCTGCATCAGCGCCGTGGCGCACCTTCCGTTCGCTCTTCCGTTGGTAGTATCACCACGCTTTCTAACAGTCTGCGAATGCTGTATTCCCGGGCCGGGGATTATCCCGAAGGGCAGAACATTGTCTACGCAGACGGGTTTTCTCCTAATACGCCAGAAGGTGCATGTGAACACTGTGACGGTATTGGTAAAGTTTTCGACACACAAGCTCATCGACTTGTTCCCGATGATAGCCTGACTATACGGGAGGGCGCTGTGGCAGCATGGCCTGGCGCGTGGCAGGGCAAAAACCTTGTTAGGGTACTGCTATCGCTTGATATTGATGTTGATATTCCATGGCGTGAACTGCCTCAAAAAAACCGTGACTGGATTTTATACACTGACGAAACGCCTCAGTTACCTGTATATCGAAACTATAATCTAGCGCAAACCCGCAAAGCGCAACAAGAAGGTGAACCTGCCAGCTACAATGGAAAGTTTATCAGCGCGCGGCGTCACGTGCTTGATACCTTCAAAACGTCTCAAAAAGAGAAAATGAAGCAGCGAATCGCTCCCTTCATATCTGTTGAAGCATGTCCGGTCTGTCGTGGAAAAAAGCTTAAGCAAAATGCGCTGGCAGTGAAAGTTGATGGCTTAGATATTATTGATTTTTCAAGGTTGCCATTACAGCAAGTTCACGAAAAGCTTCAGGCGTTAAGAAATTCAGTCAACGACGATACTTCAGAGCGTGGTCAGGTAATACGCAACATTACGGGCGACATTATTGAAAGAGTGAACCCCATAATAGCGCTTGGGCTTCATTACCTCTCGTTAGATAGAAGTACAACAAGTATCTCAGTAGGCGAACTACAGCGATTGCGTCTGGCGACTCAGCTTAAATCAAACTTATTTGGCGTTGTCTTTGTGATGGATGAACCCTCATCCGGTCTTCACCCTCGCGATGTAGAAGGGCTTATTCACGCGCTTCACAATATTACCGAAACGGGAAATTCACTGCTCGTTGTCGAGCACAACCCTTACGTTATCAAAGGCGCTAACTGGGTTGTAGACGTAGGGCCGAGGGCAGGAGTTAACGGCGGTGAGCTTGTCTATAGTGGCCCGGTTAAAGAACTGGCAAGCACAAAAAACTCTTTAACGGCAGACTATGTTTTTAACAATAAAGCCCTAAGCCAGCGTGTAAAACGCAAATCATCAGGGGTATTGCGTTTAAAAGACGTGTCTAGAAATAATGTCAGCCATGTTGATATTGATATTCCACTTGGTGTGATGACCTGTGTCACTGGCGTTTCCGGCTCTGGGAAGTCGAGTTTGATTAGCCAAGCATTAGTTGAGTTAGTCAAAGATGGTTTGAACTCTGCTTGGAAAGAAGGGATGCGAGCGCAAGAAACGAGAGAAACAAAAGAACTGCTTACTGACGCCAATTCACTTCTTGCTCAAGACGCTTTTTCTCATGAAACTGAGCCGCAGCAAGGCTATGTTGAAAGCGGGCTTGATGAGTTAAGTCGTATAGTTGTGGTAGATCAGTCTCCCATCGGCAGGACACCTCGTTCAACATTGGCAACCTATACCGGCATATTTGATCAAATCAGAAGTTTGTTTGCTTCAACCGAAGAGGCGAAAGCCCGTGGGTACGATGCGGGTCATTTTTCGTTTAACGCCGCAAAAGGGCGATGCCCACATTGTGAAGGCTTGGGTGTGGTATCGGTAGAACTACTGTTTATGCCGAGTGTTTATTCGCCCTGTACCGTTTGTAACGGTCAGCGATTCAACGATAACGTACTGGAAGTTGGTTACAACGAACATTCTATCGCTGATATATTATCGCTTACGGTTGAAGAAGCACTATCTATATTTAACAGCAATCAAGTCATTACGCGGGGACTTCAAACGTTAATGAATGTAGGGCTTGGCTATCTAACCCTTGGTCAAAGTGCCACTGAATTATCAGGCGGCGAGGCGCAGCGCATTAAATTAGCGTCAGAACTTAAACGTGCTCAAAATGCTAATACCCTATACGTGCTTGATGAACCTACAACAGGTTTACATCTTTCAGACACTGCATTACTTATGCAGCATTTAAGCACCTTAGTTGAAGCTGGGAATACGGTGGTGATGGTTGAGCACAATATGCAGGTGGCTGGGGCTTGCGACCACATTATTGATATGGGGCCAGGCGCAGGTGATGAGGGAGGAGAAATAGTTGCTGAAGGCAGACCAGAGGAGGTTGCTAAAGTCCAGCAAAGTGCAACAGCCTCATTTTTGAAGGCGAGTTTGGCTTAAAAAAAGGTCTTGATTGAGTTAGGGTTGAATGATCTTAGAAATAAGTCGTTGTTTAAAGCTACTTGAGTACTAGTAAGCCAGCAAAGAAACTGCCTGAACTCGTATTTGTACCTTAAAAAGAAATATTAGTTAAAGAGTGTTGCACTTTTTGCAACACAGTGTAGTGAAAACTGCGGTTGACATATAGACGTCTATACGGCAAATTGCTTGTATGAAAAAGATTCTACTTACTCGCACCACCATTATGTTAATTACCACCTTAAAAAGGGCGGTCGCTGACTAGTGCAAGTAAGCAAAAGACAACGAAAGCCCGCCTAACACAGAGCGGGCTTTTTTTTACACACGTTTTAGCATGCGTAACCTTAAGGAGCAGCATATGAAAGTCTTAAAGTTTGGGGGTTCTTCTCTAGCCGATGCACCGCGATACATGCGCGTTATGGAGATTAGCACGGCAACCCACCAAACCGACGGTGCTGCGGTTGTACTCTCTGCCCCAAAGGGGGTAACGAACGCGCTTTCACTACTATGTGAACAAGCAGCCGCGGGTGAAGATTTCCAGCCTTTATTCAATAAGTTGAACGACACGGTTACCGGCATCGCCAACAACCTAAACGAAGAACTCGACGGGTTTGCACATGCAAGCGTGGTAGAATTCATTAATAGTCACCTTTCAGTATTAAAACAGCACCTTGAAGGTATTAAGCTGCTTGGTGTTGCACCTGATAATGTCGCTGCCGGTATTCTAAGTATTGGTGAGTACATCTCGGTGACGCTTTTTAGCGCTATGCTATCTGCCAAAGGTATCGCTAATCGCGTTATCGACCCGGTTAAGTATGTGCTGGCCGAAGGCGATTACCTAGACAGCATTGCCGATGTGTCGCTTAGTAAAGCGCGCTTTTCAGATGTGCCTACTGACGGCAGTGAATTTCTGGTCATGCCGGGGTTTGTTGCTGCTAACGAAGCGGGCGAGAAAGTCACGCTTGGGCGTAACGGCTCAGACTATTCAGCGGCCATTTTAGCGGCGTGTATAGACGCAAATTGCTGTGAAATTTGGACAGACGTAGACGGTGTTTATAACGCTGACCCGAATCAAGTTGAAGGGGCAGTGCTGTTAGACAAGCTTACCTATCAAGAAGCGATGGAGCTGTCTTATTTCGGTGCCAAGGTACTTCATCCGAAAACTATCGGTCCTATTGCCCAACACCACATCCCTTGTTTGATCAGAAACACACTAAACCCAGCTGCGCCAGGTACGCTAATCAGCAATGAAAAAAGCGAGGTGTGGACGTCAGTTAAAGGTATTTCACAGCTTGATAATGTCACCATGTTTAACGTTGCAGGCCCCGGCCTTAAAGGCATGGTAGGTATGGCAAGCCGTGTGTTTGAGGTGATGTCGAACGCCAATATTTCAATAAGCCTTATTACCCAGTCATCGTCAGAATACTCAATCAGTTTCTGTATCCAAAGCAAAGACGCCAGCCGAGCGTTAACGCTTCTTGAAGATGCGTTCGCGCTAGAGCTTCAAAATCAATTGCTAGACCCCATTGAAGTGCGTCATGACCTAGCCATTGTCACTTTGGTTGGTGACGGTATGCGTCAAACTAAAGGATTGGCAGCGCGTTTCTTTAACTCGCTTGCCCAAGCGCGGGTAAACAACGTTGCTATTGCTCAGGGCTCTTCAGAACGCTCTATTTCAACGGTAATTGAAAGCAAGCGTGCTAAGAAAGCGGTAAAGGTTATTCACCAGAATTTTTTCTCTGACCGCCATACCATTGACGTATTCCTAGTAGGGTGTGGCAATGTGGGAACCGAACTGCTAGGTCAAATTGAAAAACAACAGCCTGCGTTGTTAAAACGCAACGTTCAACTGCGTGTTTATGGTATTGCGAACAGCCGGAAACTGCTGTTAAACAGCCAAGGTATCGATTTAAGCGGTGACTGGAAAGCGGCACTTGAATCGGCAAGCGAAGGATTAAGCGTTGAACGCCTGCATCAGTTCGCCAACGACAATAGTCTGGTAAACCCGGTGATTGTTGACTGTACTAGTCACGAAGCGATTGCACAGCAATATGTAGATATGATGGAAAGCGGATTTCACGTGGTAACGCCAAATAAAAAGGCGAACACGAGCGCAATGTCTTACTACCGTAAGCTTCGCAAGACCGCGCAATCGACAAATCGTCAGTACCTTTACGAAACCACTGTCGGCGCAGGGCTACCGGTTATCGATAACTTGCAAAAGCTGTTCAGCGCCGGCGACACCTTACACCGCTTTGAAGGAATTCTATCGGGCAGTTTGTCTTATGTATTTGGCAAACTTGAAGAGGGCATGAGCCTGTCGCAAGCGACACAAACAGCCAAAGACAACGGTTTTACAGAGCCTGATCCGCGCGATGACTTAAGCGGCATGGACGTAGCGCGCAAGCTGCTTATCATGGCTCGTGAAGCTGATTTAGCGTTAGAACTATCTGACATTGAAATTGAGTCTGTACTGCCAGCGGGATTTGCAGAAGACTGTTCTATCGACGAGTTTATGCAGCAGCTGCCAGAGTTAGATGCGTCGTTTGGTGAAAAGGTTGAAGCGGCTAAAGCAGAAGGTAAAGTACTTCGTTATATCGGCAGCATTGAAGACGGAAAATGCAAAGTAAGCATTCAGGCTGTACCGTCAAGTAACCCTCTTTCGCAGGTAAAAGACGGTGAAAACGCGCTGGCGATTAACAGTGACTACTATAGCCCAATCCCTTATGTAATTAGAGGATATGGAGCAGGTGGTACGGTAACAGCAGCAGGGGTATTTGCTGACATTCTGCGTACTATGCCGTGGAAGCAAATGGCGCACTAAGGGCTAAATAACGCTTAGCTTGCTTAGCGTAGATAGGCGGCTAAAGTAAGATATTCGAAGGTGTGACTTAGGCCAGTAATGTTGTGGCATCGATTTAAAGCGCTAATTTATTGAGCTAATTTGAAGCGCTAATATAAAGAGCACGCCGCAAGCGAAGTAAGAGTAATAATATGAAAGCATTTACGGCCTTCGCGCCGGCATCAATAGGAAATGTGAGCTTAGGCTTTGACGTACTGGGCGCAGCGCTTGCGCCCGTTGATGGCACTAAGCTAGGTGATGAAGTTGAAATAAAGGCGGCTGAGTCATTTTCATTAGAAACGGTGGGGCGCTTCGCTCACAAACTCCCGGACGATGCAGACAGTAATATTGTAACCAAGTGCTATCACTATTTCTGTGAGCAAATGGAAAAGGCTGGAAAAACAACCTCTCCTGTTGCGCTTACGCTTCATAAAAACCTTCCAATAGGCAGCGGGTTGGGTTCAAGCGCAAGCTCTATTGTGGCAGCGTTTGCAGCGCTAAATGCTTACTTCGACACCCCGTTCGATGAAGATACTCTGCTTATAATGATGGGAGAATTAGAAGGCCAAATAAGCGGTAGTATTCACTATGATAATGTTGCTCCCTGTTATTTAGGTGGTATGACGTTAATGACAGGTAGCGATGCGCCGGTCACGCTTTCGTTGCCTTTAAACGACGAATGGTACTATGCCGTCTGTTATTCAGGTATTAGCGTATCAACGGCGGCGGCTCGCGATATCTTACCTAAACAGGTGGAAATGGCGACGGCACTAACCTTTGGTCGACAGCTAGGTGTGTTTGTACACGCCTTACATGTAGGTAACTTTGATTTGGCAGCATCGGTAATGAACGATGTCATAGCCGAACCTTACAGAAAATCGCTACTGCCTGGCTTTGATGACGCTCGTGCGTTTAGTGAGCAAGCGGGTGCGCTCGCTTTTGGTATTTCTGGCTCGGGACCTACGGTTTTTGCCGTGTGTCCAAGTAAAGCGCAGGCGGAAAAAGTCGCCGCCTATTTAACAGAGAACTACATTCAAAATGAAGATGGCTTTAGCCATGTGTGCCAAATACCAAGCCAAGGCACCATTGTTTCTTAAGGTACATAGCTTTTTAAGGTACATAGTTTCTTAAAGTACATGGTTTCTTAAAGGCAAATGATTTCCTAAAAGCACAATAATTTTTTAAAAGATTAAAAGGGCAGAGTACTTGCCCACATAAAAAGGTAACAGCAAGTGGAATTGGTAAATTTAAAAGATTCATCGGACACAGCAAATTTTGCTGAAGCCGTTAAGCGGGGCTTAGGTAAAAACCAAGGGCTTTATTTTCCAAAGCATATTCCTACCCTAGACAATATTGACGAATTGTTGGAAAAGCCATTTGTAGAGCGCAGTATTGAAGTACTTCGCGCCCTTATCGGCGATGAGCTGAATAATGGCGAGCTAGAAGAAATTGTTCAGACCGCATTTGCTTTTGGTGCACCAGTTGAGCAGGTCAACGATAACGTATACTGCTTAGAGCTTTTCCATGGTCCAACGCTGGCGTTTAAAGATTTTGGCGGCCGCTTTATGGCGCAAACCCTGTCGCGTATTAGCGAAGGGAAGCCAGTTACCATTCTAACAGCGACTTCAGGTGATACCGGCGCAGCGGTTGCACATGCATTTCACGGCATCGACAATATCAACGTGGTTATTTTGTTTCCAAAGGGCAAGATTAGCGCGCTGCAGGAAAAGCTATTCACTACGCTAGGCGGTAATATTCATACCGTTGCTGTTGAGTCAGACTTTGACGCATGCCAATCACTCGTAAAAACCGCGTTTGACGACCCTGACGTACGTGAAGGCCTTCACCTGAACTCAGCAAACTCAATCAACATAAGCCGTTTATTGGCACAGGTTTGCTATTACTTTGAAGCGGTAAGTCAGCTGCCAAAAGAGAAACGAGATCAACTCGTTATTTCAGTACCTAGTGGTAACTTTGGTAACCTTACGGCTGGCATGATTGCTAAATCGTTAGGTTTACCTATAAAGCGTTTTATCGCAGCAACTAACTTAAACGACACGGTACCTCGCTACCTTAAAACCGGCGAGTGGGAACCTAAGGCGACGGTTGCGACCATGTCTAACGCAATGGATGTAAGTCAGCCTAATAATTGGCCGCGAATAGAGGCGCTTATTGAGCGTGGCTATATCGACAAAGCGTGTCTTAAAGGTGAGATGGTTGACGAAGAATATACGCAGCTTGCTATGCGTCAATTAGCGCAACAAGGCTATACCAGCGAGCCACATGCCGCGATTGCCTATCGCGCAGTAAGTCACGACTTAGAAGACGGCGAAATTGGTTTGTTCTTAGGAACAGCGCACCCGGCTAAGTTCAGAGAAACCGTTGAAAACGTGCTAGGTAATCCAATCAGCTTACCGAAAGCGTTGGCCGATGTAGCAGGCGAAGACAGCTTAGCGGTAGACTTGCCAGCGTCTTACGAGGCACTTAAGCAGCATATGATGGATTTGCTTAAGTAATGACACCCTCGGCTACAACATGGCAAAGCGCGCTTAGTGACGAAAAGCAAAAAGACTATTTTGTTACGTTGCTTGAGCGCGTGAAGCACGCTCGTGAAGCGGGAAGCGTTATCTACCCGCCTCAGTCTGACGTATTCAATGCGCTTAAATACACGCCGCTAGACGAAGTAAAAGTCGTGATCTTAGGTCAAGATCCGTACCACGGTCCTAATCAAGCCCATGGACTTTGTTTTTCAGTAAAAGCTGGCGTTAAAACACCGCCATCGCTTAAAAATATGTACAAAGAGCTGTTGTCTGACATTGATGGTTTCACCGAGCCTAATCACGGCACGCTGACGTCGTGGGCGGAGCAGGGCGTATTGCTACTTAATACTGTATTGACCGTTGAGCAGGGCAAAGCACATAGCCACGCGAAATGGGGATGGGAAACCTTCACCGATAAGGTTATCGATGTGGTCAATGAGCACTGCCAAAACGTTGTGTTTCTTCTGTGGGGAAGCCATGCGCAAAAGAAAGGTAAGCACATTAACCGTGAAAAACACCACGTTTTACATGCGCCTCATCCGTCGCCACTCTCAGCACACAGAGGCTTTTTAGGTTGCAAACACTTCAGCCAAACAAACGAATACCTTATTGCTAAGGGCAAAGAACCCATTAATTGGCAGGTATAGTACTGGCACAAATAGCAGCTAGCCACACAGCAAGTGTGGTTGCCCCATTCAGCGCCCTATCAATAGCTAGCTCACTAGATAAATGCCTAAATAGCTATGAGACCATGTTATGCGGTCTGGCCGCAATTAGGCACAGAGCATATTCCTTAGCGATTACGCTATTACATAGAGCCAGCGAAGAGACACCATGCTTGCAAGTGAAGCATTTACAGCACGCTAGAAAGTAAAAAGGCCGCCTGTTTAACAGGCGGCCTTCGTTTTATCTTTCCAGTGTCTCTAGCTCGTACTCGAAACCACAGTCGAGTTCGGCCAGTTCTTTTTCTAATTTGTAGCGATCTTGTAGCGCTTCGATTTCTCTCCACTTACGTTTTTTGCTTTTGGTTTTTGCTGGGCTTGCTTCGATGTCTAACATGGCAAATAGATCTGATTTATCCACTGGGATCTCCTTTTTATACCACTACAACTAATACAGAGTTCTTGTTTTTAATTCCCTCTGTACAATTTTGTATCACAGCCGCCACTAAAATAAAATAGTTTAATTTACCTTTTATTAACAAATTGTGACGATATGATGACAACGGTAAGGAAATGTCCAGTGTGTTTAAAGCGTGAACAATAACTGTATGTAATTGATCCTATTTGTTTTGTTAGTAATCAATTGCACAGTGTTACGGACATCAAAAATGTCTGTCGTATTGTCGATGAAAACCGCAACAAAAAACGGCTAGCTTCCGAAAAAGCTAGCCGTTCAGTTTGTTATTTGCACCAATTGGGTGATTTTAAATCACCTCGCATTCCTTATTTTGGTGCATTCGCTGCTCTGAATTTGGCAATCAATTGTTGTGTTGAAGCGTCGAAATTATCTTTGTCTGCCTCGCCTTGAATGCCTGCAAGTACTTGGTTTCCTAGTACTTTACCTAACTCTACGCCCCATTGGTCGAATGAGTTAAGGTTCCAGATAACACCCTGAACGAATACCTTATGTTCATACATTGCAACCAGCGCGCCAAGTGTTTTAGGCGTAAGGCTATCAAACAAGAAAGTATTGCTAGGCTTGTTGCCAGGCATGGTTTTATGAGCGGCCAAGCGTTTGCGTTCAGCGTCGTCTAGGCCTTTACCGTCAAGGTCTGCATAACACTCTTCAAAGGTTTTACCCTGCATTAGTGCCTGGGTTTGACCAAAACAGTTAGACGCAAGCATAGCGTGATGCGTGTCGTCCTGGTTAGGAACGTTAAGTGGCAACATGAAGTCTGCTGGGATAACGCCAGAACCTTGGTGAATAAGCTGATGGAAGCTATGCTGGCCGTTTGTACCTTCACTGCCCCAAATAATTGGGCCAGTAGGGTAATCTACGTGCTCACCTTCTTGCGTCACTTCTTTACCATTACTTTCCATATCTAACTGCTGTACGTAAGCTGGTAAGCCGCGAAGATAGTGGTAATAAGGCAGCAACACATGAGACTGTGCATCGAAAAAGTTTCTGTACCATACGCCTAACAGTGCAAGTAGAACAGGCATGTTTTCTTCTAGCGGTGCGGTTGTGAAATGGGTGTCCATGTCAAACGCACCTTCAAGTAAGCCTTTGAAGTTTTCAAACCCAAGGGCTAGCGAGATAGGCAGGCCAATGGCAGACCACAGTGAGTAACGACCGCCTACCCAATCCCACATAGGGAAAATATTGTCGGCGCTAATACCAAAATCGGTGGCTGCTTTAACGTTTGAAGACACGGCTACAAAGTGTTTAGCAATATCTTCTTGTGTACCGCCAGACTTTAAGAACCAGTCTTTAGCCGTAAGTGTATTTTGAAGCGTCTCTTGGGTAGAGAAAGACTTTGACGACATGACCACCAAAGTTTCTTCAAAATCTACGCTAGATAGCACATCGTGAATGTGGCAACCATCAACGTTGGCAACAAAGTGAACTTTCACGGCATCAACGGTATGCGGCTTAAGTGCCTCGGTCATAATCTTAGGACCAAGGAACGAACCACCAATACCAATTGCCACAATGTGCTTGATAGGCTTGCCGGTATAACCTTTGTGTTCACCGCTGTGAACCGATGCGGTAAACGCTTCAATTTTTGCAAGCGTAGCATGCACTTCAGGCATTACGTCTTCGCCATCTACCAGTACTTTACGGTCTGAGAAATTACGAAGTGCGGTGTGAAGCACAGCGCGACCTTCTGTTGAGTTAATCTGCTCACCAGAAAACATCGCGTCGCGAAGGGCTTCTAGTTTGCATGCTCGAGCAAGGTCGAAAAGTCCTTTAAGCGCGTCATCATTTACACGGTTTTTCGAGTAATCAAGAAAAATACCGCAGGCTTCAAGCTGCATCTTGTTCGCGCGATTTGCATCTTGTGCAAACCAGTCGCGCATGTGCGCATCTTTTACCGCTGAAGCAAGTTCAGACAGTTTTTTCCAATCAGGAAGAGAAGTTAAAACACTCATTGTTTCAATAGCCCTTACGCGCTTAGTTTTTCGCGAAGCATGGTTTCAAGTTTTTCCTGATCTGCGGCGAAGTTGCGGATGCCTTCAGACAGCTTTTCGGTTGCCATTGCATCTTCGTTCATTGCCCAGCGGAATTCGCTTTCTGTTAAGCGGTCACCTGGTGTTTTTGTAGCGCCATTGTCTTTAAGTTTAACCTCTAGATCGCCTGGCTCGTTTGCCAGTTCTTCTAGCAGTGCTGGGCTAATGGTTAGACGATCACAACCTGCCAACGCTTGAATTTCACCAATGTTACGGAAGCTTGCGCCCATCACTACGGTATTGTAGCCGTGGTCTTTGTAGTAGTTATAAATTTTAGTTACAGATACTACGCCTGGATCTTCATCTGGTGCGTAAGACTCAGTACCGGTCGCTTTTTTGTACCAGTCTAAAATGCGCCCTACGAATGGAGAGATAAGATAAACACCGGCCTCTGCACAAGCTTGTGCTTGGGCGAAGCTAAATAGAAGCGTTAAGTTACACTGAATGCCTTTCTTCTCTAGCTCTTCTGCTGCCTGAATACCTTCCCAAGTAGAGGCAATTTTAATAAGAATGCGTGACTTATCGATACCCGCGTCTTCATATAGCTGAACCAAACGTTCCGCTTTTTCGATAGTGGCGGCAGTGTCGAACGAAAGGCGTGCGTCTACTTCAGTTGAGATTCGGCCTGGAATAGTTGCAGAGATTTCTTTACCAATGGCTACCGCTAGTTTGTCTGCTGCATCGGTAAGCTGCTGGTCAGCGTCGTTTGACTGAAGTTTTGCCCATGCTACAGCATCATCAATTAGGCTTGCATATTGAGGAAGACCAGCCGCTTTTAAAAGTAGCGACGGGTTAGTTGTGGCATCGACTGGTTGATACTTTTTAATGGCATCGATGTCGCCCGTGTCGGCAACAACGGTAGTGATATCACGTAATGAAGCTAACTGATTGCTCATAATTCTCTCTGTTCTTTATCAAAATAAATTTGGACAACTCGCTGGAAAAGCCAGTTGAATAAAACGGTTCGCTTGCGCGTGTGTAGGGCTTTGCGCTTGCGTTCTTTTTTACCAGTTCTTAGTTCTTTAATAAGTACTGGTACATGCAGCGCTTTGGTAATTGAGGTACGTTCACGGAGGGTGTATCTCAATTATTGTTTGAATAATTATTTGTAACGCTATTTATATCAAACCCGTGTGACAATTCATACATTGAATAGCGACAAAATGGCTAATCGGATTTCTCTGTTAAGCCAATTTACGTCTTTCTTATGCCATTTTGCTTTTTGAAGCGTATCAGGTGGTACAATGTTGTTGAAAACCTAAGGAGTCGAAATGTTAGTTGTAGTATCCCCAGCAAAAAATTTAGATTTTGAAAGCGAAATTCCTGTGAGCCAGTTCACTCAGCCTGCCATGCTTGAAGACACTGAACGTTTGATGGAAGTTTGCCGCACCTTATCGCCTGCTGACTTATCATCGCTGATGAAGATAAGCGACAAGTTAGCAACGTTGAACGCCAACCGTTTTGCTGAGTTTTCTACGCCATTTTCGCCCGATAATGCACGCCAAGCAATGTATGCGTTTAATGGTGATGTGTACACTGGGTTAGATGCTTACTCGCTTGATAGCGAAACGGTCGAATATGCGCAAAAACATCTTCGAATTCTGTCTGGCCTATACGGATTGCTTCGTCCTCTAGACTTAATGCAGGCCTATCGTTTAGAAATGGGCACTAAATTAGCAAACCCTGAAGGTAAAGACCTGTATGCGTTTTGGGATGATCGCATTACTTATATGCTAAATAAGGCATTAGAAGCACAGGGTGACAATGTGTTGATCAACCTTGCGTCAAATGAGTACTTTAAAGCAGTGAAGAAAAAATCTTTAGATGGCATGATCATTACGCCAACATTTAAAGACTGCAAGAATGGTCAGTATAAAATTATCAGTTTCTTCGCGAAGAAAGCCCGTGGTTTAATGGCGCGTTATATTCTTGAAAACCGTGTAGAAGACGTACAAGGTCTGAAAAACTTCGACGTAGATGGCTATGTGTTTAGCGAAGAACAAAGTTCATCAACGGAACTTGTGTTTCTGCGTAACCAGGAAAGTTAATAACACCCGTTCATCCATAATCACCTTAAAAGTAGGACATAAATTTGAGCATATTAGTTCGCAATTTACCTAAAACATTTACTCAGGAGAATCTTGAAGACTTGTTTTTCGAGTTTGGCACCATAGCGTCGTGCGACTTGGTGATGGATGAGGCTTCTGGCTTATCGAAAGGCTTTGGTTTCGTAGAAATGAGCACGCAAGAAGAAACCGATAAAGCCATTGAAAAACTTAACGCCAAAGTTATCGACGGTAAGAAAATTCGTGTTAAGTGGTCAAATCAAGAGAAGAAGCAGGCTGAAGCGATAGCTAGTGCGCCAGCGCCCAAAAGAGACATTCCCGAAGATGTATGGGGAAGTGCTTCTCGCAATAACTCTGAGCGTGAAAACGACGCCGAGTAATACCGAGGGGATACAACTAACAAGCGCTGACAACGAAGGTTGTCAGCGCTAAACCTTCATTTAACCAGATACGGTTGCTGTTTGTACTTGAGTATTGCGAGCAGTCATAACAATGGCCAGCCACACCAGTACACCACCACCGGCAAGCGCTAGGCCTACCCAACCCGTTGATGTATAGCCATAACCCGCTGACAGTGTCATTCCTGCCAACCAAGGGCCAAGTGCATTAGCGGTGTTAAAAGCCGCATGGTTCATGGCGCCGGCTAAAGTCTGAGCCTCGCCAGCGACATCCATAAGCCTTGTTTGCAGCGGCACCACCATGCCACCACCGATACCAATGAAAAACAGTGATGCTGCCATTAAGTATGGATTCCCCATCGACGCAGCGTAAGCTGCAGCTGATAGGCCCAGTAAAACCTGAAACGTAATCGCTGACGTCAGTAGCCTGCCTTCAGAATAGCGGCCTGCAATAATATTGCCCAAGGTTACGCCTATGCCATAGATAAGCAATGTGGCCGAGATTCCCCACTCAGGTGATGAGGTTGTATTGAGGTAAGAGGCGCTGAAATAAGAATAAACTGAGAACATACCACCAAAGCCAATAGCGCCCATAAGTAGTACCAGCAGCACGTCTTTGTTTTTCAGAGCTTTAAGCTCGGTTAGCGGTTTGGCATCTGGATTAGGGCCGCGGTACGGTGCGGTTTTCCAAACCATTAATGCAGTAACTAACGCAAAGGCTGAAATAATAAAGAAGCCAGTTCGCCATCCGAACATTTGCCCAATACCACTAATTGACGGCACACCAATAATATTGGCAATAGCCAAGCCTAAAATGACGTTACTGACCGCTTGCGCCCGCTTATTTTTACCGGCAATGTCTGCAGCAAAGAGCATGGCAATGCCGAAGTAAGCGCCATGAGGTAGGCCAGCAATAAAGCGCGCTATGTTCATTGTCCATTCTGACCACGCTAGCGCTGTTAGCAAGTTTCCGCCAGCATAGAATACCATCATTGAAATAAGCATGGTGCGTCTTGCAAGCCTGGAAAAAAAGATAGTGATAAGCGGCGCGCCCACTACAACACCAATGGCATAAGCACTAATTGCGTGACCAGCGACATTTTCAGTAATGCCAAAATCTTCTGCAAAGTAAGGTAATAAACCCATTGCCGCAAATTCACTGCAACCAATCACAAAGGTTCCGAAAGCCAGCCAAAAGGTTATAGTGGCCAGTGAGTATTCACCCAACGCTGAGTGCTGCTCTGAATAGGCCTGCTTTGAAGAGGCTTGGTCAGAAAGAATCTTGTCAGTTTGATTCGTCATAAACGTCCTTTTGTTCATTGAGTTCAATTACGTACTTAGTGGCTGTTTTAGCGAGGGTCTGTTGAGCTTTGCTGTGCATTTTTACAATGTCTGTGTGTCATCAAAGATAAAAGACGCTCAGCAGACTAGCGCTTTGATGAAACGCAAAAACCGGCTCAACGGAATGTTTGCCGGTTCTCTTCGAATAGTCGCCCTTATCTTCGATAATATTTAGCAACCGTCGGTAATATTTAGCAATGATCAACAGCCCACAGGTTCGTGCTTTTCGTATTCGTTTAATGCAAGAGATCGTAGCATCGCTCAGATAGCAAGTAACGGTAACTGATAAGGTTTCTTAATCAATTCAGCGATTTAAATGTAGTGCTTTTGTTAATAAATTACGTCGGACCTTTTGCGTTAGAAAGTCGAATGGGCGTTTATAAAAAGCGAAGGTGACTGTTTTCTGTGCACAAATATTGGTTACCTTTTAGTTCATCCCTTTGTCATCTTTTAACATTTGTCACGTTTTCCAATCGTGGCGTGAGCACAACGCCGTATCTATGCCCCTATTTAAAACAAACTTCTTGACTTTGAGGTGTTCTATATATAGAACGTTCTTTAAATGGAACAACATTAAATTGGTAAGGTGTGAATCAATCAACGCTCAACATCCTCGGAAGGCATTTGCAGAAACTCAGGCAAGACAAAGGTGTCTCGCTGTCGCAATTGGCAGCAGGGGCAGGTATCGCTAAATCTAACCTTTCAAGATTAGAGCAGGGCAACGGCAATCCGACGCTAGACACCATTTGGCGGTTAGCTAAACAACTAGACGTTCCGTTCGGTCAGCTAGTTCAGCCTCTTAGCGCAAGCATTGGAGAAAAGGGCGTAGAAGTTCGTTTAATTGAGCAAGGACAAGGTATCCCGAACGTTGATGCTTATTGGATGTCGGTTGCACCCAATACTTTTCGAGAGGCAGAAGCTCACGCCACAGGAACAGAAGAAACGATTACCGTTGTTAGCGGCTCTCTGGAAGCTGGGAATAGTGGAAATACTCAATGGCTGCAACCGGGTCAAAGTTTAGCATTTAACGCTGATTTGCCCCACGTATACAAAACGGGAGACGAGTGGGCGACATGTCTTATCACAATCGTTTATCATAAAGAGGCAAAGGAATGAGCCAACTTTCATCAAAAAGTGGACTTAAGCAAGGGGTTATTGACGGGTTACCTTTGTTAGGTGGCTATATTCCGGTAGCCATTTCATTTGGCGTGATCGCAGTTCAAGCCGGTTTTTCTACGCTGGAAGCCACGCTAATTTCCATATTCATTTACGCAGGCGCGTCGCAGTTTCTTTTGATAGCCATGGTGGCATCAGGTGCGCCACTTTGGCTAGCGGTTTGTATGACGTTATTAGTTAATGTACGTCATGTGGTTTATGCGCCCAACTTGGTGCCTTATTTACCGCAAAGTAAAGCTTGGCCCTATTTAATGCACGGCCTTACTGACCAGATTTTTGCGCTAGCCCATACTCGCTTGCCGCTAATGGACGATGCTAAAAAGGTAGATTGGTTTAAAGGTGTATCGATGGTGGCGTGGCTTAGTTGGATCGTAGGGACAGCGCTTGGCGGTATCGCAGGGGACTCCCTTACCCAACAATGGCCAATATTAGACAGCGTGATGCCCTTTGCTTTACCTGCACTTTTCCTTGTGCTACTCGCGCCTAAATTCTCAAGTAAACTGTGGAGCGCTACCTTGCTCGTTACAATGACGGCGGCTCTCTTTTTGGCTCTCAGCGCCTTTAAAAACGCTGCAATTCCACTGGCAGCACTATGCGGTGCGATAACCTTTTATCTTCTCACCTCGCACGTTGAAAGGAAGCAATCTCATGCACGTTGATATTTGGATAGCTATTGTTGTAGCGGCCATCGGAACATATGCATTGCGCGTAGTACCGTTGCTGTGGACTCAGCGTCACTTTAATAAACACAAGGCCAATAACACTGAGGCGCGTTTACCTACGTGGCTAAGCGTGTTAGGGCCGTTAATGATTGCCGCTATGCTAGGAGCGTCACTTATTCCAAAAGCACCGTCAGCGGCGAGTTGGATTGCAACCGCAATAGGCACTGTTGTCACTGTGCTTGTTTGGCGCAAATTCAAAAGCTTAGGGCTGCCAGTGTTTTGCGGCGTGCTTTCTTTTGGTGTGGCTTTTGGTATCGCTTTGGTTTAGCGTTGGGCGTAGATGTTAAGTTGCTGGGCTAAGACTTATTCTTACCCAAGGCTTTCTCGCCCCAAATTTCTTCCAAGCGCTGGTCACGCCCACAGTTCCATCGGTAGAACTTATAGCGAACGGGACTTTTTTTATAAAAATCTTGATGGCCAATTTCGTCACCTTTTATCGGATAAAAGGTAGAAGCATCGAGTATGGGCGTTA
Source organism: Alteromonas sp. DY56-G5 (assembly GCF_041414725.1). Classification (NCBI taxonomy): domain Bacteria; kingdom Pseudomonadati; phylum Pseudomonadota; class Gammaproteobacteria; order Alteromonadales; family Alteromonadaceae; genus Alteromonas; species Alteromonas sp. DY56-G5. The sequence continues at coordinate 19,749 of NZ_JANHZQ010000059.1, forward strand.
CCACCTTTTTATTGGGAAATTGGGCTACCACGTCAGCTTTTGTTTTTTCTGCTATAGCACGTTCTTTATCGTTTGCTACAAAGATGGCGCTTAAGTAACTGGGTCCCTTATCACAAAACTGACCTCGGTCATCGAAAGGGTCAATGTTCACCCAAAAATGATCGAGAATATCATTATAAGAAAGCATATCGCCGTCGTAGGTGATCTTTACCGCCTCAAAGTGTCCCTTGTGATTGCCATTATAAGTCGGATTTGGCGCGCTTCCGCCAGTGAACCCCGACACCACATCAGTAACCCCGTCTAGCTTTTCAAAATCAGACTCCATGCACCAAAAGCAGCCCCCAGCTAGTATGGCCTCGTCGGCACTTGTTGATGGCGTAAAAACCGAAGCGCTCAACGCTGTGCTAATAAAAACTGCAGAAAGTGTTAATTTCATCATTCACCTTTTATGTGTTGGTTTGACGTTGTAGCGACCTTCGCGTTTAATTCGTCAGACCCCAGTTTGCGAAGATATACGGTTAACAAATAAAGAACGGTTTAAGCTGAAATTAATTTCATCGCGGTGCAGCGAGTTAATTCCATTTTTGTTTTACAAGCGTACATTTTTTCTAAGCGCACATTTTTTCTAAACGCACATTGCGAAGCTTGAGGCTTGGCGCGAAAGCATAGGTACTGAAAAAGACTAAAAGGATGTAAGTAAAATTTTCATCTCACTCTGTAGTCTTCTTTCAAAAAGGGAACAGTTTTTGATTCCACCATTTAAAAGACGGGGCTGTAAAGCCGCTATGACAAGGGATAGAGCGATTTCTTATGATCGGCAGAGCACTTGCATCTTATCCAACTAAATGAAAATCAGTTTAGTTAAAATGAAAGGAAAGATGATATGTCGATAGTCAAATCAGGTAGTGCAGTTTACAAACCGCTAGGTAAAAAGGGAAAGGGGAGCATTTCTACACAAACCGGTGCTTTATCGAACCAGCCTTATGGTTTTAACACGCGGTTTGAAGATGAAAAGGGAACCAACCCCGAGGAATTAATTGGTGCGGCGCATGCGAGTTGCTTCACCATGGCACTTTCTTTTGCGCTTTCAGACGCGGGATACGATGACGGCGAGTTAAATACCACAGCAAAAATCAGTTTAGAGAAAAACGATGACGGCTTTGAAATAACTCAATCGGCACTAAGCTTAGATGCTGAAGTTGAAGGGATTACCGAAGATGAGTTTGAGAAAATTGCACAGGAAGCAAAAGAAAATTGCCCTGTATCTCAACTTCTTAATGCCAATATCACATTGGAATACCGATTGAATATTGAATAAGAGATAAAGGCTATTACTACCCTTATCGAAAGATAGGACTCGCTTTGTTAGACACTCGCTTTGTTAGACAAGACCAGGCAAGTTATTTTTATCAAGTGAAGCATAAAAAAGCGGCTTTAGAAGCCGCTTTTTTGTATAAAATTGTCCCGTCCTAAAATACGTTGACATAAAGAGGATTTCTTTATGACAACTTCAAGTAATCAAAGACCTAAGCGCACA
>NZ_JANHZQ010000005.1:0-165111 GCF_041414725.1 Alteromonas sp. DY56-G5
ATATCGCGATCGCAGCCTTCGGCTGCTAGAAAAAATAAACCCCTCCGAAAAAAGAGGGGTTTATCATCAATCTGAAATGCGGCTTAGGCCGCATTTTTTGTTTGTGATCCATCATTAATGAAACAGTTTGCTTAGACTCTTAATTTAAATTTTTATTAATTGATTAAAATTAGACCAGTTGCTATTGTTTTAAAACGTTCAGAAGATGGAGTTTCAAATGAATAAACACTTAAACAAAGTGTTCCCAAATACCGTTAAGTTGACAGTACTAACGTTAGGTACTTTTCTTGGCGGCCACCTCGCCGCACATACCGATAAACAAAACTACGAAACAATTGACGTAGTGGGTGAGAAAACTTCTCCTCAACTGAAACGCGCATTCGACAAGCAACGTTTCGAGTTCCTAGAGTTGTATAACAGCATTAATGAGGTCGCAAAGTTCGACGTAATCTGTAAATACCACAAGCCAATTGGAAGCCAAATTGCCCGTAAAAGTTGCGAACCGCGTTATGTGAAAGACTTTCGTTCAATGATGATGCAAGTCTCGTCTACTGGCCCGGGGATCGATTTTAACCGCTTACCCAGCGATGACCATATTCGCTTTCTTACTAACGACACGAGAGAAGATGCTTTCGAGCATGTTGCAGCGTTGATTGCCACCCATCCAGAACTATTTGATAGCTTTACTAAACTAGACGCTATTCACCAGCGCATTGAGCAGCGTAAAGAAGAAGTTTACGAAGATTAATTCATGAAAATCACAGGAATTAAAATGAACCGTATTCTTAAAAAACATTTCGCACTAAGCGCTGCTTTGGCGCTTTTTTCACTAACCAGTGGCCACGCAATGGCCCAGTTAGATAAGCAGAAAGTAGAGCGAATTGATGTTGTGGGGCAGAAAACAACGCCTCAACTCGTAACAGCTTTTGAGCAAGAGCGCTTTGCTTTTTTGGAACTCTACAACGAAATTAACGACGTTGCTAAGTTTGACATGATATGTCATCGCAGTAAGCCCACCGGCAGCCAAATTGTGCGTAAGCATTGCGAGCCTAGGTACTTGAAGTCTTACAGGTCCATGATGATACAAAAAGCCAGCAACACGTCGACTAGCGATAATACGTACATCAACTTTGGTCTATTACCTCATGATGACGACATTAAATTTCTTACCAAAAATACTCGTGAAGAAAATCACGACCATGTTGCAGCATTAATCGCAACACACCCAGAGTTATGGGAAAGCTTCAAAAAGCTTGATGCTATTCACCGTAAAATAAAGCAGCGGGAAGAAGGCAACTAGCGCTGTTTGGTGCAGCTGTTTAACCTTTAAAAAATGCGGCTTAATGAAGCCGCATTTTTTGTATCAATTATAACTACTGATACTTCTTAAGCTCTAGTCGTGACACCATGCCTTTATGCACTTCGTCAGGGCCATCAGCTAAGCGAAGGGCTCTTGCACCAGCGGCAAATCGCGCCAGAGGGAAGTCGCTACACATACCCGCACCGCCGTGAATTTGTAATGCCATATCCACCACGTTTTGTAGCATATTCGGCACTACCACTTTAATGGCTGATATTTCGGTCATAGCATGCTTAACGCCTAAATTATCAATTTTCCATGCGGCGTGAAGCGTAAGCAAACGCGCTTGCTCAATAGCCATGCGAGCATCTGCTACCCGTTCTAAGTTGCCACCTAAGCGTATGATTGGTTTACCAAACGCAACCCGTTCGTGACCGCGTTTAAGTGCAAGCTCTAGCGCTTTTTCTGCCATGCCGATAGCGCGCATGCAGTGGTGAATACGGCCCGGGCCCAAGCGCCCTTGTGCAATAGCAAAGCCTTTGCCTAAACCCATAATTAGGTTGTCTTTGCTCACGCGCACATTATCGAAATGCATCTCCCCGTGGCCGTAAGGCGCATCGTAATCGCCGTAGGCATCTAGCATGCGCTTAATGGTAATTCCAGGTGTATCAAGCGGCACTACGACCATACTGTGGCGACTGTGCTTGTCGTTATCGGGGTTAGATAAGCCCATGAATATGGTTATAGCAGCGTTAGGATGGCCTAACCCTGTCGACCACCACTTTTTACCGTTAATGACTACATCATTGCCATCTTCAATAATGGTGGCGGCCATATTGGTGGCGTCAGACGAAGCAACATCAGGCTCTGTCATACCAAACACTGAGCGTATTTCACCTGCAAGCAATGGTTTAAGCCATTTCTCTTTTTGGGCGTCGCTGCCGAAGTGATACAGCACTTCCATATTGCCGGTATCAGGCGCATTACAGTTAAAAATCTCTGGTGCAAAGAGGTATTTTCCCATGCGCTCTGCCATAGGTGCATATTCAAGTGTGGTAAGGCCCTGGCCTAGCTCGGCATCGGGCAAAAACAGATTGGCTAACCCTGCTTCGCGCGCTTTAGCTTTAAGCGCTTCAGTTCCAGGGTGCAGCTTCCAGCTTTTCCAGTCGCCGTGATTATTCTCTTTGTGGTGAAAGTCGTAAACTTCATCTTCAATTGGCGCTATATGCTCGGCTATAAAATTATCGAGCTTCTCTAGTAAGGCTTTGGTTTTGTCGTTATGTGAAAAATCCATAGGGCACCTTTTTACATTCGTTGAAATTGTACTAATTAAATATAGAGAGTATTTGCTTCGCATCTCGCACTTGGGTCGCCGCAAGTTAAAATGTAGGGACTGTCTCTAAAGCGTGCGATAACTGTTCGTTAAACGCATAGTAGAGAAAGTTGTTAAGTGAATGAAATGAAATATAATCCTTAAATGGTGTGAATTTCATTCATGGTGGTGGCAATGTTCGAAAATAGACAATTCGAGAAGTTGGATCTAAATCTGCTAAAGGTTTTTGAAGCGCTTTGGCAGCATAGGAATATGACCCGCGTAGCTGAAGCGCTTCACATTACGCCATCGGCCGTTAGCCATGCCATGCGCAGGTTTAGGGATATTTTGGGCGACCCACTTTTTGTTAAAGAAAAACAAAGCATGTTGCCTACTGCGGCCTGCGAACGGTTAGCGCCCGCTATTCTAAAAGCCTTAAGTGATATTCGAAAAGCATTGGGGGAGTTTGCCGACTTCGACCCGTTACACAGCCATCAGCGCTTTGTTATTGCCATGCAAGAGTCTCTTGAATTAGGCGTTTTACCTGTTCTGCTTTCAACCCTTGAAAAACAAGCACCTAATGTCGAAATAGTAAGCACTCGCTTACATCGAGATACAATGCTGGCAGACTTAACAAATCGAAACCTCCACCTTGTTATTGATATTGGTCGCGCTGTTGCCGCGCCCATCTCTCACTCACTATTGCGCCGCGACACCTACAAGGTGCTTATGAATAAGCAAAACCCGCTGGCACAAAATATAGATAAGAAAAAGTATGTGGCGGCACGCCATATAACGGTGTCGAACCGGGCAAAAGGGGCGTCGGTAGAAGAAATTGCGCTGCAGCAACTAGGTATAAGCCGTCCTTCATTATGGCGTTGCCAAAACTATCGCGCCGCGGCAGATGTGGTGGCTAGCACTAACGCTTTGTTAACTTTGCCAGGCTCTGTGGCTGATGCGGTAAGCGATGATAACCTGATTAGCACCAAGCTGCCGTATCAGCTACCTGCGTTGGAAACACACCTTTACTGGCATAGCCAGCAGGAAGGCGAGCCCGGGCTAATGTGGTTACGCAATTTAATGCTACACTTGTTCGCTGAATCTGGTCTTACCAGATAGGTTCTGATAGGATTCAGCGCTATAGGCATTATCACGCAGCCCACACTTTGCCAGCGATTAGCGGGGTTTAGTGCTAGCGTACATGAGGTATGTCAGATACCGTGGTTGGCGCGTGTTTTGGTGAAAAGGAAGCAGTAATGAATATTCACACACTTGCAGGCTACATACAGCATATTTATCTTGTTGAAGACAGCAAGGGGTTGCTATTGCTTGATGGCTGTAGCCGCGCCGATGTAGACAACGTGTGTCGATACATTACGCAAACCTTAGGTCGTCCGTTAAGTGACTTAAAGCTGATTGTGGTTACACACATGCACCCAGATCACGCCGGAGGCGCCATTAAACTACGTGAACGTACTGGTGCGCAGGTGGCATCTCATCCCAAAGCGATTAATTGGTATGCTGGGTTTGCTGGGCGTACTGCTCACGGCATAGATTTGTTGCTAACCTGGTGGGTGGCCAATCGTATTGGCAAGCCAAGAATGCCTATTTGGTACAATCCAATACTAGCGCCAGATATGACGCTTGCCGACAATCAGTTACTGCCCGGTTTTCCTGACTGGCAGGTTATGTACACGCCGGGTCATACCGACCACGATTTAACGCTAAAGCACATTCCCACGCAGCAGGCTTACATTGCCGATGTATTGGTACAGGTGAAAGGTGAACTAGTACCGCCATATCCGTTATGTCACCCAAACCAATACCGCGAAAGCTTAAAGAAGCTGGCCCAGTCACATATTGATACATTCTTTTGTGCTCACGTTCCGCCCACCAAAAAATCGGATATCGATTTTGAACACGTTATTGAAAACGCGCCGCGAAAACCTAAGAATCACTGGCATTCCAGTAAAAATCGCATAAAGAAAAAGCTATTCAATAAGACTCGCGAGCATTAGTTTATTAGCCGTCGTTAGCGTTACTTATTTACGAAGCGGCGTGTTTAGCTGGCACTGCCCTTGCTTTTCCCCCTTAATAACCACATTAATCCTATAGGCATATCTATAATAACGAGAGGGCAATAATGTATAGGCCGCACTCTCTGGATATTATTTTTAAAGGTTTAGGTTTAAGGGAATAGGAACTGCAAAGGCAGAATACAAACAAAATAATGCAAAAAAATATCGCTACGCTTTTTGACAAGACTCGGGCAATGGCGTCGCTAACTGGCGACAAACTTAGCAGTGTGTTTAACAAAGAAACTCACAGATTCACCATTACTGGGCTAAGTCGAAGCGGTAAATCTATGCTGTTCACCAGCCTTATCACTATGCTGAAAAGCCGTAGTGAAGAGGGCTATGCGTGTTTGCCTTTGCTACGTTATTTGCCGCCATCCCAAGTGCTTGATATGCGCATAGAGCCCATTGAAGGCTACAAACCGTTCCCGCATATACAGAACATTGCTGATCTTGAAAACGGCCAATGGCCTAAAGCCACCGAAGAAGCATTCGGTTTTAAGCTGGTGGTGCGTTTAAAAGAAACCGCCTCATTGAAGCGTCATGTACTGCCTCATAGCGATGTGGTGTTTGAGTTTATCGATTACCCTGGAGAATGGGTGACCGACATTCCCATGCTAAGTAAAACCTATGCTCATTGGTCAGACTCTGCGTGGGCTCAGCTTAGCAGTGGGCCGCAGCAGTATTTTGCCAACCAGTGGAAAGCGTTTGTTAATCAGTTTGATTTTGAGCAAGAGCCAACCGAACAACGTATTCAGCTGCTGGTTAATGCCTATCGCGATTATTTAGTAGACGCGAAGGCCAACGGCATATCTCTTCTTCAACCGGGCAGTTTTTTATTGGAATCGAGCGACTTCGATTGGCAGGCCTTTGGTTTTACGCCGCTTCCGTCTAGCATCACCAGCGATGTATCACATCCTTGGTTTAAAATATTCGACAAGCACTTTGCTAAATTCCAAAGTGGGTGGTTAACGCCGCTGAAGCAGTCCATTTTCAAAGAAACCGACAAGCAAATTATTCTAGTCGATTTGTTTGAAGGGCTTAACCACAGCAGACAGCATTTGTATCAGTTAAAGGAAACCCTTAGTCATCTGGCCGACACCTTTGTGTACGGGCAAAGCACGTGGTTTTCACGCAATGTGCTAAAAAAAGAACAAATAGGCAGAGTGGCGTTTGTGGCCACTAAATCTGATTTAGTGCCTGTAAGTCAGCGCGCTAACTTACTTAATTTACTTACCCAGATAACCGAAGGGGCGAGAGCACGGTTTGACGGTAAACCCATACAATTCGAGCATTTTTTAGTGTCTAGCATGCAAGTAACCGACGAAGGTAGTAACGACGATGCTATTCGTTATAAAGACACTGATGGCCGCTATGTAGAATCTACGTTCGAACCTATTCCCAGCACACTGAAAGAGATGGAAGAGGGTAGCCACTTTCCAGTACCTGATGTGAGTGTACCTAGCGATTTTAAGGCGCGTATTTTAGCGGGTAAGGGCGTAGATAGATTGCTTCAGTTTTTACTGGGCAAAGGAGAGTAAGAATGAGCGATAAACCTTATACATTTGACGAAAGCCCAGAAGAAACAAGCCAGTCTACGCTTAGAAGCGATGCAATTTACGGCGGTGTCGGTGAGGAAGAGCAGCATAATGCGGTGACTGGTTATGGTAAACCTAATAATGACCATGAAAGGGATGCGGTAACAAAACCGCAGTACAAAACCAAAGTTAAAACACAAACCTTAGACATAGCGCAGCCTGAAACCAAACTTCCGCAACAAGTTACTGAGGATGTATGGGAAGTGGATACAAAAAAAGGTGGCCTGTCGTTAGGTGCGGCAACATTAGGATTTGGCGTTGTTTCATTAATTGGCTTTTTTGTTTTTGAAGCTTATACCACCCTTGCGGCAAATGTTTCTGAACACCCCATCGGTACGGGCGTACTGGGCGCATTATTGGTTGGTTTTGTAAGCTGCTTTAGCTTTTTGAGTTTTAAAGAGTGGCGAGGCTACAAGCAAGTAAATACGGCGATGGAAGATGCAAGCGTTATCCGAGATTTGCTGGCTAGTAATGGGACAGAGCCTTCAGCGCAGAAAGAGCCTTCAGCGAAACCAAAGCCTTTAGCGCAACAAGAGTCCTCAGCTGGAGGAGAGCCATCAGCGGGAACAGAAGCATCGCCACAGAAAATTGATCGCGTGCTAAGCCAGCACGGCAAACGCTTTTCGCGGGGGTCTTACGCAGCGCATTGTTTCGACCGTTATAAGCAGCAGCTTCAAGACGACATGACAGGCCCAGAACGATTAGGCCTGTACGAAGACACGGTACTAAAACCTGTTCAGGAAAAGGCGCACAAGGTGCTGAATAAAGAGTCGGTGACCGCCGGAAGCCTTGCGTTTATAAGCCCAAATAATCTTATTCAAACTTTTGCTGTGGTATGGATTAGCTTTCGTACCATTCGTCGAATGGCCCGCGTGTATGGGCTAAGGCCAAGTACAGCAGGCAACTGGAAGTTGCTTAAAGTGTTGGCGCAAAACATTGCGGCGCAAGGCGTGTTTGACTTAGCTACCGACGAAGTTGCCAATCAAATTGGCGGCAGCTTGTCGGCGAAGTTTATGGAAAATTCTGCTGAAGCGATTGCTGCGGGCGCGCTCAACGCCCGTTTAGGACGAGCGTTGATCAAGTTACTTAAATAGCGCCTTTTGCCCGCTTGTTAGGCTGCGCTAGTGATTTTGCGCAGCCTAGTGGCACCAGCCGCGCTCTAGCGTGAAACCCTTAGGTTACTGTATTTACGTTATAGCGCCTTTTTAGTGGGCACCACCACGTTAGCAAAGATTAATCCCGCCACTAGCGACATAAAGATAAGAAATACTTCCTGCCCCAAATGGTCTGCCTTCACAAAGTCTTGGCCCGTCATAAACGAGTTCAAGCCAATATAGGTCTTAGACCCCGGCACCAGCACTATAAGCCCGTGCATAGCCACAATGGTCGCGGGTTGGTTAGCAATGCGGGTGAACGCATTAGCAAAAATGCCTAACGCAAATGCACCCACGAATGCACCTAGCCCAGGGCTCATGTAGTCAGAGCTCCATGCGGTAGCACTGTAGGCAATAAATGCTGCTGCCAATGCCCATGGAATGTGTTTAATACGCGTTCTGAATATCGCAACTAGGGCTATACACAGCAAGAATACCGCTAGCCAAGTAGCCCAGTAAGGCAGCGATTCTGCAGGGGTATACACGTTTTCACCAAACGCACTGAAGCCCACTGACACACCTAAGAAAGCACCGAAATACAGCTTAAACAGCTGCATGATGGCGTCCATAGTACGAGCCGTGCCCGACACCATGTTTCGCGATGAAAGCTCGGCAAGGCCCATTGTCAGCGCTAGTCCGGGTACAAATACAATGACCGATGAAAGCACAACCAGCGGAATGTTAATGCCAGGGTCAACGTATTGACCAATAGCACAGGCAAGAATGCCGCCAACGAACGCGGTGACAGGCTCTAGCATCAAGTTTACGCGTTTAGACTGCTGTGCCCATAAGGTCCAAAGATAAGCCACTATACCCAAGGCACCCGACCAGCCAATTTCACTCCAGCTTGCACCCATTAGCATAGCAAACGCGCCGGTGGCCATAGCAAAGGCAACGCCTGTCACCCATTTACCATAAGGGCTGCCCATGGCATCTATTTCATTTAAGCGCTTGTCAGCTTCACTTAAGGTTAATTTGCCCGACAGCAGTTCGCTGGCCAGTTCATCGGTAAGCGACAACGCGTTCATGTCTAATTCGCCAGGAAGCAAACGCGCAGCATGGTTATATTCGTCTTCGTGACGGTCACTCCAGATAACAAAAGTCAGTGAAGTTGGCGTTGAAATAAATGAAGCGTGTACGCCTAAATACTTAGCGACTTCACCTAGGTAAGCTTCAAGACGGAACGCAGGGGTACCGTACTTGTGCAGCATTTTGCCTAGCTTCACTATAAATCTACGAATTTGAATAAATTCAACGGTATCCAACGCACTGCCCTTTAGTTTTGATAAATCTAATATGAGATAAATGAGACAAAAAAGCCAGACGCATAGGTAAAGTGTCTGGCTAAAATTTGGGCGGATTGTACGGAGGGTTTTGCACGAAAGCAAAACAAATTTTCTCTTATTTTCCCTTACAAAAACTAATCGATTAATCCATTAAAAGTGCGCTATTTTAGCGCGAGTTTTCAAACGAAAAATACAGGTATTCTTGCGCTTAAACACGTTCTGTAAACGGCATCCAGTCTTTCCATACGGGTTCCAGTCCTTTCATTGAAAGTGCGCTCACGACATCTGATACAGATCGGTTGTCGTCAATATCGAATTGATTTAGTGCCTTCGATGGGGCGCTGTAACCGCCAGGCTGTGTTTGCGACGCTGCACTCATAGACGTTATGCCAAGTGGCATTACGCCATCCCGAAATACTGCCGACTCTCGGGTAGACAGCGAGAGTTCTGCTTGTGGGTTAAAAATGCGGTGGGCGCATATTAGCTGCAGCAGATCTCGCTCGTTAGGGAGTTTACTGTTGGTGAGGGCGTTGCCGCCAGTGCTGTTACCTTCACAGCTACGAAGGCGCGGAAAAGCAATAGATACACGGCTTTGCCAGTAGTGTTGCTGTATTAACTTGCCGTGAAGGGCGGTCATGGCGCTATCAACCCGCCAGTCGCCTAAACCCAATAGTGCGCCAATGCCTATTTTATCAATGCCGGCTTTCCCTATGCGATCGCTGGCTTCTAAGCGCCATAGGAAGTCCTGTTTTTTACCTCGAGTGTGGTAATTAGCGTAATGCTGCGGTGAGTAGGTTTCTTGATACACTAACACCGCGTCTAAGCCCAGGTGCTTCAAGGTTTCATATTGCTCACGCTTTAAGGGTTGTACCTCCATCATAAGGTAGCTCACCTTTTCGCGAATGGCGCTTAGTGTTTGCTCAAAATATTCCATCCCCACTTTGGTTTCATGTTCGCCAGTAACCAGTAACACCTGTGAAAAGCCTAAATCTTTGATGGCTTCAATTTCGGTCAACACTTCGCTTATAGACAGGGTTTTGCGCTTTATTTTGTTGCTCATTGTAAAGCCGCAGTAGGTACATTCGTTGGCACACAAGTTTGATAAATACAAAGGTACAAACAGCTGCATGGTATTGCCAAAGCGATGGCGAGTAATTGCTTTAGCGCGATAGGCCATGGCTTCTAAGTACTTAGCGCCAGCGGGAGAGATCAGCGCCATGAAGTCGTCTAAAGAAAGTGTATCTTTACCTAACGCTCGTTCTACGTCGCCCGCTGTTTTGCTGTTTATCGACATAGCCACATGCGACAAGTCTTGCTGCATTAATGCCTGCGCTACCTTCATACCGCCGGCTCCAAAAAGGCGGTAAGCGGGCTAGAGGCTTGGGCAAAACTGCTGGTAGCACCAAGTCCAGCTTCAAAGGCATTTCGCCCCGTTTCTACGGCGCTTGCAAAAGCTGCTGCCATAGCAACTGGGTCCTTAGCGGTGGCGATGGCCGTATTTACCAGTACCGCGTCTACTCCCAGTTCCATGGCCGCCATAGCTTCGCTTGGCTTACCAACGCCTGCATCTACAATGACGGGTATCGACGCTTGCTCAACAATAATTTGCAAAAAGGGTTTGGTTTGTAAGCCCTGATTACTGCCAATAGGCGCGCCCAATGGCATAACGGCAGCGCAGCCTACCTCCTCTAAGCGTTTACATAAAACGGGGTCTGCTCCGCAGTAGGGCAAAACGTGAAACCCTTTTTTAACCAGTGCCTCTGCGGCAAGAAGGGTTTCGATGGGGTCGGGCAACAAGTAGCGTTGGTCTGGGTGAATTTCCAGCTTCACCCAAGGGCTACCTAATGCTTCGTATGCAAGTTCGGCGGCGAATATGGCTTCTTTTGCGTTCTTCGCTCCCGACGTATTCGGCAAAAGAGTAACGCCCAATGCTTTTAATGCCGAAAGCGTTACATCTTGTGAACTATGGCTGGCGACACGCTTCATTGCCAAGGTCACCATGCTGCTCTTGGCTGCCTGTACCGCGCTTTTCATGGTGTCTGGGTTACTAAATTTGCCAGTGCCAGTTAACAGGCGGGAAGGGAAGGTGTGATTTGCGAGTGTTAGCATTTTAGCCTCCTGCCACTAGGGTGAAGATATCCACGGTATCGTTGTTACTTAAGTAGGTTGTTGGCCATTCATTCTTGCTGATAATGGCGGCATTTTTGGCAACGGCGGTGCCTTCGTCTTTCAATTGTTTAAGAGCAATTAATTCACTAAGTGATATAGGAGAAATCACGCTCATTGGTTGATTGTTCACGTTAATGTTAATTTGAGTCATTGGCATACCTCACAAGAAGAAGAGGGGGGAAGCTTGAAACTTTGCAGCGTACCTTGGCCTGCATGCGCGTTTACGTAGTGGCCCCATTTAATATCGGCATCGAAGCCTCCTGCCAGAAATAACAAAGCTTGGGTAGCTTGGTGGCACGCTGCCATGCCTACAACGGGGCCCAGTACACCTTTGCTAACGCAATCTTCGCGTACGGCAACATTATTCACTAAACACTCGTAGCAACCGCAGGTGGTTGAGTTTTGAGGCAAGTTCAGCGCTTGCCAGGTAAGTCCACTGGCTGCGGCAATAAAAAGCGGAATAGAGGCGCGAAATGACGCCAGGTTTATCTGTCTTCGTACCGTAACGTTGTCGGTGCAATCCAGCACGCAGGTGGCTGATGCAATCAAGGTTGGTAAGTTGTTACTATCAGCAAATAAGCATTTAAACTGTATGTTTAAATGCGAGTTCACTTTACGCAGTTCATTGTAAAGCGACTTGGCTTTTAGCTCTCCTAGGTGCATTTCGTTGTAGCTTATCTGGCGCTGCAAATTACTAATGTCGACGGTGTCACCATCTATAAGTGTAATGTTGCCCACGCCTGCGCCTGCTAAATAGCGGGCGGTTAAGCTGCCTAATCCACCTAAACCAACGATAACAGCGTGTGCACCCGCCAAATTAAGCTGTCCGTCGTGATCAATGCAATCGAGTAAGAGTTGTCTGCTGTAGCGACGTATATCCTGATGCGCTAACTGCTGGCCTACTGAGTGACTAAGTGAATGAGTAGCTGAATGACTAAGCAAACCCAGCCTCCTGAACCAATGCTTGGTAGGCTTTCAGTGGGTGTGCTGCCTGAGTGATTGCACTTACCACAGCAATGCCGCTAACGCCGGTTTTAGCTACATCACCTATACGCGATAAGTTAATACCACCAATAGCAACGGTGGGAATGCCATCGCAAAGCTGCACATACTTTTCTAAACGTGCTACACCTTGGGGCTTCGAAGGCATGTCTTTGGTATTGGTGGGGAAGATATGACCAAGGGCAATGTAAGACGGGTTTAAAGCGCGAACACGTTGAATTTCAGCGAAGCCGTGCGTTGATATTCCAAGCCGTAAACCCGCACTACGGATGGCGTTTAGGTCTGCGGTGTCGATATCCTCTTGTCCCAAATGAACTCCGTAAGCCCCGAGTTCTATAGCCAGTTCCCAGTAGTCATTAATGAATAATTGGCAGTCGGTGTGTTTCACCAATTCTATTGCCTCTTTTATTTGCTGACGAATGTCTTCTTGGGAGCCTTGTTTAACCCGCAGCTGCATGATTTTTACGCCCGTTGGCCAGAGGCGGGCTATCCATTGCACACTATCCACTACAGGGTAGATGCCTAAATGAGTATGAGTAAGTGCAGGAAAGTGGGCTTCTTTACAAGACGAGGCTTTAAGAAGGGTATCCTTATCATGCTCTTTTTCATTAGCAGTGGCGCCACGTTGGTGAAAGGTCACCAGCGGAAAGCTCTCTGGTTTTGTGGGAAAGCCGTTGGTTTGTGCAAAGTAGGTGGTTAATTCGTTACTTATGGCGTTTGCGTTAGCCGCTGCGCATTGCTTTGGTAGTGTATTGTTGCGAACTTCGCTGACGTAAGCATTAGCAAGCGTAAGTGCGTCTTCAATGCAGTAGTCGTGAACAATGAATGCCGCTAATGCGCTGGCTAACATACAGCCTGTGCCGCGAAGGTTGCCGTTAGCGTATTTCGGCTGGCTAAAACGAAGAGTGTGAGAGGCACAAACAAAAATATCGCTCACGTTTTTTTGCCAGTGGGCGTGACCGCCCTTAACGTAAACGCTCTTTGCGCCTTTACCCCTTAGCCGATTGATTGCAGTTAGCAAGCTCGCTTCATCAACAACAGGCAAATGGGTGAGCCACGCAAGCTCATCGATATTTGGCGTAACGATATCTACCGTATTCAGCAGTTCGTCAACTACGCTTTCGCTTAACTCACTCAGCACGCCACCGGACGAGGTAGACAGTACAGGGTCCCATACAACGAAGGGGCGAGGGTTAGATGTTTTTTGAATACGTGCACACAACAACAGCGCTTGCTCATCATTAGCAATAGCGCCAATTTTAATAGCGCGTGGTGGGGTATCTTCAAACAGCACCTGCCACTGCTGATTTAATGCCGACGCGCACATGCTTTCCTTACTAAGCATGATTGAGTTGGACTGTACGGTAAGTTGTGTAGTGAGCACACAAGCATGGATGTTCAGATCGGCCAATGTAATGGCGTCGCGGGTAACGCCCGCACCACCGCTACAGTCAACGCCTCCCACACACCACACTACAGGAAGTGCAGTTGTGAGGTTGTTGGGTGCAGGGCTTATGGACGCTTTCGCCATCATGGTAGCTCTACCTTGCTATCTGCAGTGTGATAAAGCTCTGCGCCAGACTGATTGAATGCCTGGGCCATGTCTTTCATTCCTTTTTCTTTCTCAAACTCTTGCTGCTCTGCTTGTTTAGCCACATCGCGCACTTCCTGAGAAATTTTCATGCTGCAAAATTTAGGGCCGCACATAGAGCAGAAATGCGCAACTTTGCCAGACGCCTGCGGCAAAGTTTCATCGTGATAAGCGCGCGCGGTATGCGGGTCGAGAGCTAAATTGAACTGGTCTTCCCACCTGAATTCAAAGCGTGCTTTCGACATGGCGTTGTCGCGAATTTGTGCACCTGGGTGTCCTTTCGCCAAGTCGGCAGCGTGGGCTGCAATTTTGTAGGTGATCAGCCCCTGTTTAACGTCTTCTTTGTTAGGTAGGCCCAAATGCTCTTTAGGTGTTACATAGCACAGCATTGCGCAGCCATACCAACCAATCATGGCGGCACCTATACCTGAAGTGAAGTGATCGTAGCCAGGAGCGATATCGGTGGTGAGGGGGCCAAGGGTATAAAACGGCGCTTCGTGGCAGTGCTTAAGCTGCTCTTCCATGTTCGCTTTAATCATATGCATTGGCACATGCCCCGGGCCTTCAATCATTACCTGAACATCGTACTCCCATGCAATTTTCGTCAGCTCACCAAGGGTACGTAATTCAGAGAATTGCGCGTCGTCGTTAGCGTCAGCTACGCTACCAGGGCGCAAGCCATCACCTAGCGACAGCGCCACATCGTACTTAGCGCAAATTTCGCAAATATCGTGAAAGTGCTCATACAGAAAGCTTTGTTGGTGGTGGCTTAAGCACCACTTTGCCATTATCGAACCGCCGCGCGATACAATGCCGGTTACTCGCTTTGCGGTAAGGTGTACGTACTCAAGCAGCACGCCAGCGTGAATGGTGAAGTAGTCTACGCCTTGTTCGGCTTGCTCAATTAGGGTGTCTTTAAACATCTCCCACGTTAAATCTTCGGCTACACCGTTTACTTTTTCTAGCGCTTGATAGATGGGCACGGTGCCAAGAGGAACAGGACTGTTTCGCAGCAGCCACTCTCGGGTTTCGTGAATGTTTCTGCCGGTAGATAAATCCATGATGGTATCGGCGCCCCAGCGCGTTGACCACACCAGCTTTTCTACCTCTTCTTCAATAGACGAGGTGACTGCTGAATTACCAATGTTTGCGTTAATCTTTACTAGAAAGTTACGCCCTATAATCATTGGTTCCAACTCGGGGTGATTGATGTTGCATGGAATAATGGCGCGGCCTGCGGCCACTTCCTGGCGTACAAATTCAGGCGTGATGGTATCGGGTAAATTCGCACCAAAGTGTTCACCTTTGTGCTGCTGCGTCAGTTCGGCATCTTTAATGGCTTGGCGACCCATATTCTCGCGAATGGCAATGTATTCCATTTCAGGGGTAATAATGCCCTGTCTTGCGTAGTGAAGCTGGGTAACGTTTTTGCCTGTTTTTGCTTTTAGTGGTTTGCGGCTGCGAATAAAGCGGAAATCTTCGGTAAATATGTCGTTTTCACGCTCTTTTGCAAAGCTTGACGAAACGCCCTCTAATTCAAGGGTATCGCTACGCTCTTCAATCCACGTTTGGCGAAGCGGAGCTAGGCCTTTGTGCACATCTATGTTTTCTTGTGGGTCGCCGTAGGGGCCTGAAGTGTCGTAAACAGGAATTGGCGGATTTGGCTCTAAAATAGGGTTGTTTTCAGTACCACCCACTAAACTGTCGTGTTGGTGAATAAGGCGCATGGCCACACGAATATCGTCACGGCTGCCACACTCGTAGTGGCGTGTTGAATTTGGGTAAGCTTCGCCCGCAAGTTCATTAATGAATTGTTGTGCTTGTTGGCGCTGTTCGCGTCTGTTCGACATAGCATTTTACCTTGTAAATTTAGGTTCTAAAAATGCTTGTCAGGAGTGAAGGAGAATACAAAGTGTAAGTGTAGAGGGGAATAATCCCGTTACTTTAGCGAGATTGTTGGTAAAGGTTTTGGTGATTACAGCCCTTTACACCGTTGATGTTTACTTGGGGATAAACTTGAACAGTTTACCTTGAGTGACGAGCAGCACCGTAATGGATGTGTCTGTATCATCAACAGCAAAACAACTTCGCTTCACAACGCTAAACCACGGTTTAACATTGTGCACATTGTATTTTCTTGTTCCCTTCGCAGGTATTAGCCTGATCAGGTTCTACGGATCCCACTTTCGCGGTCTCAGCTTACTGGGTTACCAGTGAAGCACTCCGACAAGTTGTTTAAGTCAATTCGGGTTGTTGTTGAAACAACCCGAATTGAGAATTCCTTTTTACTATATCTTCAATTTTACGGGTAATACAAGTACTACCAGAAAGCTAAATGAATATTCATCTAGCTGGCTAGCTGCTGACCTTCCTTGTAAAGCTGAAGTGCAGTGGCTGTGTCGTGCTTGCGTTCGCTAATTGCAGACAGCAGCAATAAGTCTTCTTTGCGCGACTTCATTTTAGTGGCTTTAAGCAGGGCTTTTTCTGCCAACACATCATCGCCTGAGTTAAATGCAACTTGGCCTAGCGTGGAGTATAGCGACACGTTTTCTTCGTCTTGCTTTATCCAGCTTTCAAGCAGTCGTAGTGATGGCGATGCATCAGGAATATTAAGCTGCGTGAACAGCGGAAACAGGGCGCTATTCGGGCCACGCTTTTGCCATTCAACTAGCAAATTCTGTGCGTCGGCATGCATACCTTGGTCAAGTAACTGTTGAATGTAAGCCGCGCGGTAAGCATCGTCGTGACGAAGCTTACGAGGTAGGGTTTCCCAATACGATTTAAGCTCGACAGCGCCTTGTTTGCTGGCAATTTCGGCAAACTTACCTTTGGCGATGCGCTGGCTCCATGTAGTGTAGTCTGCTTTGGGCAGTGCTTTACGCCAGCCTGACAAATTCTCCTGAAGTACTTGCCACTTACCTAACTTGGCAAGAATTTGCGCTTTCAACTGCACAACCTGCTTGTTCTCGCGCTCTTGCTCGTCAAGCTCGTTAAGTTTCTCTAGTGCCGCATCGTATTTTTCTTCAACCATATCAATACGCGCGTGCATGACCGTTGCGGCTACTTTCGCTTTTGGAAAGTCAGTTGCCTGAACAAGGAAATAACGGGCTTTGGCTAAATCGTTATTGGCAAAAGCAATTTGCGCTGACGCCAAATAGTTAACGCCTTCGAAATCGCCGTTGGTGGTTTTGCTTAGCGCCTTTTGAGCCGTATCAAAATCACCTGCAGCCATTGCGTGTAAGCCGTCGTAAAACGCACGCTTACGTTTGCGCTCACCTAAGGTGCCGAACCATTTATGTGAACCTGTGATCAGGCTTAACGCCCACAATACCAGTCGAGATAGTACGTACCAGGCAATGACGGCACCTATCACTAAAATACAAAAGCTAATCACCGTCATTTCAACAGCGGTGTTACCCAGTGATATTAGTACGTAGCCCTTATCGCCTAACAACATTGGGCCAACAATTAGTGCAACAACGAATGCGGCTAATACCGCAAGGGCAATAGCTAACCATTTCATAGTGCACTTGCTCCTTGTCCGAACACCTGCTTAACGCGGCTATCCAATAAACGCTCTAGCGGTTTTTGTGACGCTAGCTCTGTAGGTATTGGGCGCGATACATCGGTAGCAATGAGGTTTTGTAGTGCATCTACAAAACCCGTTACCTGGCTTTTTTCGGTGTCGAACTTTTCAATAATTAACGTTTGAGCGTATTGAAGCGACTGGTTGTAAAGCCCTGCATCGCCCTGAAGCGCGGCGGTTTGCGCGTGCATAAGCTGCAGACGAAGCTGCTCTTTTGCTAGGAACTGGGCTTCTAGTGAAAGCACCGGTTCAACCGGGCCCTCAATAGTTTTTATAGTAAGAAAATCGTTCACCAGTGAACGCCACACCTTTGCAAGGTTCTCTTGCCAGTCGTCAGCAGACTCCGATAAGGTTGTGTCTTCTGCATTGGCGTCTTGTGGTTTTTCAAAGGTATCAAGTGGTAGCTTATCTATTTGCGCTATCATGCCTGTAAGCGCAAGGGCTACGGAGCTTTGTGATACAGGGTTAAGCTGTTGAAGTGTTTGAATGTCTTCAGCAAGGTTTGCGCGAACCGGAAGTACCGATGGGTCGGCCAACGACTTTAAGCGTTTATCTGCGTTAACTAGCAGCAAAATTGCTGTGCGTACGTCGTTTTCTAACCAAAGCTTTCTGCCTGCCATGCGAACTAAGTAATCAGCTTCAGCAATGAGCCAGTCTGCCGGGCGGCGACCTTCCATATTGTTTAGTTGTTCAAGCGTCGATTCAGCTTGCAGCGTCAGCTTTTCGTTTTGCGCTTTTAACTCGGCTACCGTGCTTTCTAACGTCTGGTTGGTGCGAGCTACTTTGTCGATAGAGGCAACAAGACCAGCGCGCTCACGCTCAATAGTGTTTAGCTGAGAGGTCGTCGTTTGAAGTGCAGATTCAGAGTCCTTGCTTGCCGACTGTTGCTGCATGTAATACCAGTAACCTGCGCCAGCCATACCAAGCACAATAAGGAAAAGGATGATTACAACAAACCACAGTAGACCATTTCCCGACGATTTCTTTTTAGCAGCCCCCGACGATGTTGATTCACTGTGCGTGGCAGAAGATTCGATAACGTCTTTTTCAGCTTCCACTTTCACGAGTTCCTCTTTTTGTGGGCTACTTTCATTGTTGTTGGCCATTCAATACTCCCAGTTATCCTTTACCCAGGCGATGAGTGCCTGATCGGTGGCTCGCTGACAAACCGCTACCTCTTTAATGCCTTGGCTAGTGAGGGTTTTGGCAATTCGGTCGCTCACTGTTAACCATTTAATTGATTTAAGTGCTTGGCCAAATTGCGCAATTAGTTGCAGTGCCATTGCTTCGCTTGTAGCGATAATGCCGCTAACTTCGCCCATTTTCCACCGTTTTGTGTAAATTGGGCTTGTAAGTTGCTCTCTTTTATAAACGCAAAAGCTATTCACTAAAATACCTTTTTCGTCTAATCCAGTGGCTATGGCGTCGCGCCCACCTTCACCCTTAATGATAACGACATGCTGACAGTTTGCCTCATTAAGTTGGTGCATTGCCAGTATACCTTCGGATGTATGGGCTTCGGGAATAGCAACCTGCGTCGATGAAAACGCCTGAAGTCCCGCTTGTAATTTTCGTGCAGTGGCATCGCCCACAGCTATGATCAATGGTAAGTCGTTAGCCGTTTCGCGTAAGCCTTCAATAACGGTGTCTACAGCATATACGCTGGTAACAACAATTGCGTTTACTGCATTTGACGCTAAAAATTCTGCAGCAGCTTTTCTTTCAGACGAAATATCAATGATGTTAGACGTGGCAACGCCTACCGCGTCAATTCCGGCTTTTTCAAAGGCAGAAGCGCTTGCTTTTAACTTTGGCAGTGGGCGTGTAAACAGCAACATACTATCGAATTTTCATCCTTTTATTTTACTGCGTAAACCTGCACGCATTCGACAAACTATAACTTAGTTATAAAGCGCCTTTAAGATTTCACCGGCACCTTGCTCAAGAAGGGATTCCGCAACTTCAACACCAATATCTGCGGCTTTTTCTCGCGACGCTGTAGCAGAAGCAAAGAGCAGTTCTGAACCATCTGGCTTACCAACCATACCGGTTAGTGTCAGCACATCTCCATCAAGCGTGGCAAAGCTACCAATAGGTACTTGGCAGCCGCCTTCCAATCTCTCGTTCATGGCGCGTTCCGCAGTAACGCGCGTATTGGTGTCCGTATGGTTCAGCGCCTGTAGCAACTTAATTAGCTCTTCATCGTCGTTACGGCACTCAATACCTACGGCACCTTGTCCAACGGCGGGTAGTGAAATATCAGCGGGTAACGGCATGCGAATACGAGATTCCATTTCAAGGCGAATAAGGCCAGCAGAAGCTAAGATAATAGCGTCGTACTCACCTGCGTCTAGCTTGGCTAGGCGAGTATTCACGTTTCCGCGCAGGTCCTTGATAATAAGGTCAGGGCGATACTTGCGAATTTGGCACTGCCTGCGAAGGCTAGACGTACCTACTACTGCGCCTTGGGGTAGGGCATCTAAACTGTCGTGGTTATTTGAAACAAAGGCGTCGAACGGGTTTTCTCGCTCACAAATAGCGTGAAGGCCAAAACCTTCAGGAAATTCGACCGGTACGTCTTTCATAGAGTGCACGGCAATATCGGCACGGCCTTCAAGCATGGCAATTTCAAGCTCTTTTATGAAAAGTCCTTTACCACCAATTTTCGCCAGAGGTGTATCTAAAATTTTGTCGCCCTGCGTGCTCATAGGCACAAGCTCAACGGTCATTGACGGATAATGCTCCAACAATTTTGCCTTCACATACTCTGCTTGCCAAAGCGCTAAAGCACTTTTTCTAGTAGCAATTCGAACGGTGCGGGTAGTGTTGAGGTGACTCATGGCTATTCCAAACTATATAAAAAGAAACTAAAACGATGTATCACATAACGTCATACGATATACCCCGTAGTATACGCATTTTCTGTATTAATGTTTGAAATTAGGCGCAGTTTTCTCCTTGGTTATTATTGAACATTCAGTCTATGCTGAAAGGAATAATGGTTAATTAGTTTTAAATGCGGAGATAAGTCTTTTTATGGACAGTTCGTCGTTGCGTCAATTACTTAGAAGTGCTCAGCAAGATGAAGCGGAAGCAAAACGAAGGCGCTTAACGCTATATTTCATATCTTATGTTGGTGGCACCATTATGGCGTTTATGGCGTGGATCAACATGGGTACAAACAACCCATTGCTCGTTGGAACGCTGGCGGGGTCAGCCGCTTTTGTGTACGCCAATGTGGCGTTATCCCATATGTTTCCTCGCGTCGATGTCTTCTATTATCTAGCAGGTTTAGTGGTAGCATTTACCATAAACGGCTTGGTTTATACCGGCGGGCTCAATAACACTGGGCTTTATTTTATTTTTCCCCTGCTTTTTATTCAGATAGTTGTTGTGCGTTTTAAGCCCGCCATGGTTTACGTGGCAGTAACTCTGGGTATCGCTATTTTTATGCTCTACAACCAAGAAAAAATAGTAGCTGAGTACCCAGCGGAGCACGTCTCCCGTTTCTTAATCGCTACGTTCTGTTTCATTTGCGTCGCCTTTATAGGTGAAAATTTCTGGCATCAAAGCAGAAAAGAAATGCTGCGTGAAAATTTAGAGCGCATGCGTCAGGCTAATACCGATCCGCTTACAAAACTTCCTAACCGGCGATTCCTTGAAGCTGTTTTTTTTGAACGCGCAATGCAAGATCCCGGTGCTCATTTCCCATTAAGTGCGGTGGTGGTAGATATTGACCATTTCAAAACTATCAACGATACCTATGGCCACGATATTGGTGACGAAGTGCTTATACATATCACTCGCCTAATGAAAGAAGCAGTAAGAACTACTGACGTGGTGGCAAGAACCGGTGGTGAAGAGTTTTTGGTTCTATTCCCTCATGCGACGTTGAGCCAAGCGGTAAAATTAGCGGAAAAAATGAGGAAGGTGATTGAAGCTAATCCGTTTGTAGAGGGTGATGTTAATCACTCCATAACCGCAAGCTTTGGTGTAGCCACAGCGCTTACTGATACAAACTTGCACGCTTGTTTGAAGCAGGCCGATGACAATCTTTACAAAGCTAAAAATGCGGGGCGCAACAGAGTCGTCGAATAGTTTTGGATTAAAAGTGAAATAAAGAAGAGACGGAAGGCGCGACTTTTCAATCGATAGACGTGTACCCACTTACGCTAAGAAGAAAGCTGGCTTTTGTTGCTTCACCAGCTTTCTCTTTTGTTTAAATACCAGAGGCTGTTGATCTTTATTATATGAACGTAATTTGCCGCAAGAACCAACAGGCTCTTAAGGCATTACCCTAGAACTTTTTGAAGCCAAGCACTTATGTCGTTAAGCTCTTGCATACAAACATTGTGCTGCATGGTGTAAGTCTGCCACGTGGCATTAAAGCCACTTTCGCTCAACGTTTTAAACGCAGCATTGCCCATAAATACCGGCACCACTTCGTCTTGCTCACCATGTGCCATCATAATTGGCGTTTCACGGTTTATATCGTTTGCTTCGCTTCCAAGAAGTGATGGCTCGCACATGTAGGTAGATAGAGCGATAACACCTGCAAATTTATTGGCATATCTAGGAGCTAAGTGCAGAGCAATAACACCGCCCTGAGAAAATCCTGCAAGTACAATACGTTCGCTAGGAATGCCACTTTCAATTTGTGCTTCGATAAGCGCTTCTACCTGAGCAGCCGACTCTTTTACACCCTCTAAGTCCGCACGGCTTTCAAAATCTAACGATTTGATATCGTACCAAGCGCGCATTCTCATGCCGCCATTGATAGTCACAGGGCGTTCTGGAGCGTGAGGAAAGAGAAATTTAACCGCCATTGATTCGGGCAGTTTTAGCTCGGGCACAATAGGCGCAAAACCATGGCCTGAATCGCCAAGACCGTGAAGCCAGATAACGCAGGCATCAGGCGTAGTGGATGGGTTTATCTCTACGCACGGCAGAAGTTGCTGAGTCATGCTTTATTTCCTAGTTTTGGGGTCAGAGTACATTTAGGGCCAGAAAAGTACTCTGACCCCATTAATTTTTGCTGTGGTAACCCATCGGCATAAGCCTGGTAAAGTGATCCAAGTTTTCACTATGCAATGAAAGGTACGGCACAACCGCTTAATATGCTATCATTGCCACTTGAAATCACCACATTTTGAAAGAATTTTAATACCCTATGGCTTCACTACTCGGCAACTTATTCATTCTTGCAGCTCCTTCTGGAGCAGGAAAATCAAGCCTTATAAAGGCGCTAATGGAAAAGTATGAAAGCAATACAGCTACGCCAATGCAGGTGTCTGTATCTCATACAACACGTCAACCTCGTCCGGGTGAAGTCGACGGCGTGCACTACCATTTTGTGAGCCGAGAGCAGTTTGAAGCGCTGATTGAACAGGGTGTGTTTTTTGAATACGCAGAAGTATTTGGCAATTATTACGGCACATCCCGCGTGACGATTGAACAAACTTTGCACCGTGGTATTGACGTATTTTTAGATATCGATTGGCAGGGCGCGCGCCAAGTCAAAAAGCTTATGCCAGACACATGCGGTATTTTCATTCTTCCGCCTTCACTCGACGTGCTAGAGCAGCGTTTAAATAATCGCGGTCAAGACAGTGAAGAAGTCATTGCAGGGCGTATGGCACAAGCTGTAGCTGAAATGTCTCATTTCAATGAGTTCGATAGCGTAATTATTAACGACGACTTTGCGACTGCATTAAACGATTTGGAAGCCATCGTTACAGCACAGCGACTTCGCACGGGAAAACAACAAATGCGCCATCAAGTGCTATTGGACGAACTGCTCGGTAGCGCGTAAGCTTAACTTAACAATACGTGTTTTGTTTTAGCATCGAACGATCGCTGCATAAATTGCATGATCTGACTGCTTCAAATTCAAACAAAACGCTAGGATCGCGCTACGTATCTGTGTATACTACGCGGCCGTTTTTTGAATAACTTGCTCAACCTAATTTTCGGAGAAATACATGGCTCGCGTAACTGTAGAAGATGCCGTAGATAAAATTGGTAACCGCTTTGACCTAGTGCTTGTTGCTGCACGCCGTGCACGTCAAATTGCCACTGAAGGCAAAGATCCTATGGTTGACGTTCAAAACGATAAGCCAACTGTTACAGCACTTCGTGAAATTGAAGAAGGTTTAGTAACGGCTGCTACGCTTGAACAAGCAGAACTTCAAGCTCAAGAGCAGCAAGAACATGCTGAATTTGCATCAGTAGCAAACATCCTATCTGATCAATAAAACCTCTTTTTAACGGTTTTATCGGTATTTTAGCGCCAGTGCTTTGAAAAAAGCACTGGCGCTTTACTTTTGGCGTATTGGCTTCTTGCACAATTAAACGTATTCTTAGGGTTGTAACGTTAGATAAGGGTCACGCTTCACTGTGTATTTGTTTGAAGGTTTAAAGCAGAAAGTTTTAGAGTACTTACCAGCCGACCGCGTTCAGTTGGTACAAGAATCTTTTGTGCTTGCGCAAGAAGCGCATGACGGACAAATGCGTTCAAGCGGCGATCCGTACATTACTCACCCAGTTGCAGTTGCCGGTATTTTGGCTGACATGCACCTTGATCACGAAACGATCATGGCAGCACTCCTTCACGACGTTATTGAAGATACCCATTATAGCAAAGAAGACTTAGCCGAAGCTTTTGGCGATACCGTTGCTGAACTGGTAGAAGGGGTAAGTAAGCTAGATAAACTCGCGTTTAGCACTAAACAGGAAGCGCAGGCGGAGAACTTCCGTAAAATGATGATGGCCATGGTGCAAGACATCAGGGTTATTCTTATCAAGCTTGCTGATCGCACGCACAACATGCGCACACTCGGGTCATTACGACCGGACAAGCGCCGCCGCATTGCGCTAGAAACGCTAGAAATCTATGCGCCAATTGCCCACCGCTTGGGTATTCACGATATTAAAAATGAGCTTGAAGATTTAGGCTTTCAGGCCATGTATCCAATGCGCCATCGCGCACTAAAGTCTGCTGTGCGCCAGGCCCGCGGTAATCGTAAAGAGATTATCGAAAACATTCGCGAAGAGCTGAACACTCGTTTAGACGCCTACCAAATTGAGTCGAATGTATTGGGTCGCGAAAAACACTTGTATTCCATTTACCGCAAAATGAAAAACAAAGAACTTATGTTCAATGAGGTAATGGATATTTATGCGTTTCGCATCGTTGTTCAATCGGTAGATAACTGTTATCGCGCCCTTGGTGCTATGCATGGGCTGTACAAGCCTATTGAAAACCGTTTTAAAGATTATATCGCTATCCCTCGAACCAACGGCTATCAGTCGTTGCATACGTCATTAATTGGCCCGCACGGCATTCCTGTGGAAATTCAAATTCGAACCCAGGAAATGGACCAAATGGCAGACAAAGGGGTGGCGGCGCACTGGCTTTACAAAGAACCTGGCGATAATGGCACCACAGCACAGCTTCGAGCGCGCAAGTGGATGCAAAGCCTGCTTGAGCTTCAGCAGTCGGCCAGCTCATCCTTTGAATTCATCGAATCGGTAAAAACCGATTTGTTCCCTGATGAAATTTACGTATTTACACCAGACGGACGTATTATCGAGTTGCCAATGGGCGCAACCGCTGTTGACTTCGCTTATGCTGTGCATTCTGATGTGGGTAATACCTGCGTAGGTGTGCGCGTAGAGCGCAGAAACTTTAGCTTAAGTAAGCCGCTTGAAAACGGTCAAACCGTGGAAATTATTACCTCGCCGAAAGCGAAGCCAAATGCGAACTGGCTAAACTTTGTGGTGAGCGCTCGCGCGCGTACCCGTATTCGTCAGTATCTGCGTAAACAGCATTCTCAAGAAGCGGTGAACATGGGTAACCGTCTACTTCGCCATGCGTTAGGCAGCGTGAAATTAGACGATATTCCAAACGAAGATATCGAACGTGTGGTGGCCGAAACTAAGCATGCTAATTTTGACGATTTGCTAGTAGATATCGGGCTTGGTAACGAGCTAAGCGCAATTGTAGCGCGCCGTTTATTGGGTGAAAGCACAACAGACTTATCAGACAAGAAAGGTAATGTGGCTATTCGCGGCACTGAAGGCCTGCTTGTTCACTATTCACGTTGTTGCCATCCGATTCCAGACGATGAAATTGTAGCGGTATTGAGCCCCGGCCGCGGCATGACTATTCACCAAATTGGGTGTAATAATATTCGCAAGCTAACACGCGAAGAACCTCAACGCGTATTGCCCATGCAGTGGGACGACAACCCGCAAGGTGAATTTAAAGCCTCACTGCGTATAGAGTTGTTTAACCATCAGGGCACACTGGCAACTTTAACGAACACCATTTCAGGGTGCGATTCCAATATCATTGGTCTGCAAACTGAAGAGAAAGAGAGTAATATCTACTTTATTGACCTTGAACTTACCACGCACAACCGTGTGCACCTGGCTCGCGTAATGAAGAAAATACGTACCATGCCGGAAGTTCAAAGAGTGTCTCGTCATAGTCAATCACGACACTAATTACTACACTATTTAGGAACTACTATGTCTAAGTCTATTATTCAGACCGATAAGGCACCTGCTGCTATTGGTACGTACAGCCAAGCGGTTAAAGCAGGTACTACCGTTTATCTTTCAGGTCAAATTCCTCTTGTTGCTGAAACTATGGAAATGGTTTCTGACGACTTTGAAGCGCAAGCTGTACAAGTTTTTGAGAACATTAAAGCGGTGTGTGACGCTGCGGGCGGCACTACAAATGACTTAGTGAAGGTGAACATCTTCCTTATCGACCTAGGTCACTTTGCAACGGTTAATGAAATCATGAGCCGTTACTTCACGAAGCCTTACCCAGCACGCGCAGCCGTTCAGGTGTCTGCATTGCCTAAAGGTGCACAAATTGAAATTGATGGTGTAATGGAACTGCCGGAGTAAGCCATGTCACCTGAGCGTTACCAGCGCATAAGACAAGTGCTGGAAAGAAGGCAAACTGATCTTACGGTTTGCCTTGAAAATGTACACAAGCCGCATAACGTATCTGCAGTAGTGAGAACCTGTGATGCAGTGGGTATTCATCGCGTTCACACCGTGTGGGAAAAGAAATACCAGTTTCGTCGCGGCACCGCTATGGGAAGCCAACAATGGGTGCGTCAAACCAATCACGATAATATCAACGACGCGATGGCTGAATTAAAAGGCCAAGGTATGCAGGTGCTGGTAACCCACTTATCTGATACCGCTGTCGATTTTCGTGATATTGATTACACCAAGCCTACGGCTATTTTGTTTGGTCAAGAGAAATACGGTGCCTCTGATGAGGCGAAAGCCGTTGCCGATCACGACATTGTTATTCCTATGATGGGCATGGTGCAGTCGTTGAACGTATCGGTAGCCGCAGCGCTAGTACTTTACGAAGCCCAGCGCCAACGTACTATTGCAGGTATGTATAACACCCAGCAGTTACCAGAAGAAGAGTGCCAAGCATTGGCCTTTCAAAATGGTTACCCGCGTTTGTATAAACTTTGCCAACGCAAAGGTTTGCCTTTGCCTGCTATTAACGCCATTGGTGAAGTGGATGCCGACGATAGCTGGTGGAAAGAAATGCAGATCACAAAAG
Source organism: Alteromonas sp. DY56-G5 (assembly GCF_041414725.1). NCBI lineage: Bacteria > Pseudomonadati > Pseudomonadota > Gammaproteobacteria > Alteromonadales > Alteromonadaceae > Alteromonas > Alteromonas sp. DY56-G5. Next base: position 26,675 of record NZ_JANHZQ010000005.1, read on the forward strand.
CAGAAGCAAACGCGCTAGAGGCCGACTAGGGCCTAACCTATTGGTAGCACTTTTAGTTTTGCTCGTACTTGTATAGGGGCCAGCGTAAAAAACTGGCCTAAAGCGTACTCGCCAACCCCTCAACAATCCTTTACACTTCTTTTCCTATAACATGTTGAATAACACCAGCTTGTGCCAATTCAAAGGTTAAATAGTTAATGTTCCAAAAGAAGGATATCGCTTGATGCAAGCACTGGCCACTACACCCATTACTGCGCTTAAAGGCGTAGGCGCAAAGGTGGCAGAAAAGCTTAACAAAATAGGTTTGTTTACCCTTCAAGATATTCTGTTTCATCTTCCTCACCGCTACGAAGACAGAACCCGTATTTATAGCGTGGCAGAGTGCCGCCCGTTTACTCATGTAAGCGTGCAGGGCCAGGTAATGAGCGCCGACATTCAATATGGCAAGAAGCGCATGCTGGTGGTCAAGCTTAGCGACGGTACTGGTACCATAACCTTACGCTTTTTCCACTTTGGTGCGGTGCAGCGTTCAATCATGACACCAGGCAACACGGTGCGCTGTTTTGGAGAAGTGCGTACTGGCAAGTGGGGCATTGAGATGATGCACCCAGAGTTTAAGCTTGTGGATGAAGACGCGCCACCATCAGAAGAATCACTAACCCCGGTTTATCCCACTACCGACGGTGTAAAACAGCTAACCCTTCGTAATTTGACTGACCAAGCTTTAAAGCTTTTGGATAAAGGGGCGCTGGCCGATTTGCTGCCCGACGGTATTTACGATAATCAAATAAGCCTGAACGAGGCCCTTCATCTGGTACACAGGCCGCCGCCTGATGTCGACGTTCACGAAATGGAAGAGGGGTTGCACCCTGCCCAGTATCGGTTAATTTTGGAAGAGTTATTGTCACACCACCTAAGTGTGTTGAAAGTACGCAAGCTATCTGACGCGCAGCCCGGTATTCCTATTAAGGTGAACCAGCCGCTTATCGATAAAATGCTCGCTCAACTGCCATTCTCACCAACGGGGGCGCAGGCTCGGGTAGTGGAAGACATTCAAAAAGATATGCAGCATGCGCGACCCATGATGCGCTTGGTTCAAGGAGACGTTGGCTCAGGTAAAACCTTGGTTGCCGCACTGGCAGCGTTATCAGCCATTGGGGCAGGGCATCAGGTAGCGTTAATGGCGCCCACAGAGCTATTGGCAGAACAGCACGCCAATAACTTTCGCGGATGGCTAGAGCCTTTGGGAATAGAGGTAGGTTGGCTTGCCGGAAAGCTTAAAGGCAAAGCCCGTAATGAAGTATTAGCGCGGTTAGAAGCCGGTGATATTCAAATGTTGGTGGGTACCCATGCTATTTTCCAAGAAAGCGTGAACTACCAGCAGTTAGCGCTGGTTATTGTGGATGAGCAGCACCGTTTTGGCGTGCATCAACGGTTAGCCCTTCGTGATAAAGGTGAGCAACAAGGCCGCTATCCTCACCAGCTGATCATGACGGCAACGCCTATTCCAAGAACGCTGGCCATGACGGCCTATGCCGATTTAGACACTTCGGTTATTGATGAATTGCCACCGGGCAGAACACCGGTACAAACTGTGGTGCTGCCGGATACACGCCGCGCTGATGTGATAGAGCGAGTGCGTCAGGCCTGTAAAGAAAATGGTCGGCAAGCGTATTGGGTGTGTACGCTTATTGATGAGTCGGAAGTGTTGGAATGTCAGGCAGCAGAAGACGCTGCGGTTACCCTGCGTACCGCGCTGCCAGACTTACACGTTGGCTTGGTACACGGGCGATTAAAACCCGCTGAAAAAGCGCAGGTTATGGCTGACTTTAAAGACGGAAAGCTGGATTTATTGGTCGCAACTACCGTCATTGAAGTAGGCGTAGATGTGCCCAATGCCAGTATCATGATTATTGAAAACCCTGAACGCTTGGGCCTAGCGCAGCTTCACCAGCTTAGAGGGCGAGTAGGGCGTGGTGCGGTAGAAAGTCAGTGTGTACTTATGTACCAAAGCCCACTATCGAAAACCGCTACTCAGCGCCTTGGCGTATTGCGTGAGTCTAATGACGGGTTTTATATTGCCCAGCGAGATTTGGAAATTCGTGGTCCGGGTGAGTTTATGGGGACAAAACAAACCGGAATGGCCGAGCTTAAAATAGCAGATCTTGTGCGCGACGCCGCTCTTATTCCTAAGGTTCAGGAAATTGCCTATACCCTTTGGGACAAGTATCCCTCTCACGCTCAAGCCATCATTAATAGGTGGATAGGGCACAAGGAGCAGTACGGTCATGCTTAATCATGTGCCTTTAATCATTTGTGATGACGCCAATAGCGATGACGCTAAATTAATTAGTGCAATCAGTGAGAAGTGGGGTTTTCCTGTTGTCAGCAGCAGTGAAAAGCCTACCGAAGGCCTGTATCTACAGGTACAAAACGGCGTGCTAGGCCTTGCCGACGCAGGCGAGAAAAAAGTGAACCCAGTAGAGGTTGATTTTGCATCGCCCGCTAGTTTGTATCGCAAGCAGCACGGTGGCGGGCGCAAAGAACCTATTGTTAAAGCCATTGGCCTTAAAGGTAACGAAGCGTGGCATGTGGTAGATGCAACACCTGGGCTAGGTCGTGATGCCTTTGTTTTGGTAAGCGTTGGCTGCAAGGTCACTATGATAGAGCGATCGCCAGTTGTTGCCGCTTTACTCGAAGACGGTATTCGCAGATTAGCGCTTAGTTTTCCAGAACTTGCAGCTAAAATCTCGCTTCAACATGGAAATAGTGCTGAGGTAATGCAATACTTCACTGGTGAGAATGTGAACGCTATTTACTTAGACCCCATGTTCCCACATAAAAAGAAGTCAGCCTTGGTGAAAAAGGAAATGCGGCTGTTTCAGCAACTGCTTGGTCACGATCCAGATGCAGATGCGCTGTTACCGCCAGCACTAAAGCTAGCCACGCACCGGGTAGTGGTTAAACGCCCAAACAGTGCAGACGTGCTGGCAGGAGAGAAACCCTCCATGGCAATAGAAAGTAAAAAACATAGATTTGATGTGTATTTGTGTCAAAAACCCTAGGAGAACAACATGATACAAGTTGGTAGCACCTTGCCCGAGGTGGATTTCGGTCTTTTAGTCAATGGAGAAGTGACAAACCCAGGCACTAATGAACTTTTCTCGGACAAGCGCGTTGTGTTGTTTGCAGTACCAGGGGCGTTTACGCCAACCTGTTCACAAGCTCATTTGCCGGGCTATGTGGCGCTTGCAGACAAAATTAAAGCCAAAGGGATAGATAGCATCATTTGCCTGTCTGTTAACGATGCGTTCGTTATGGATGCGTGGGGCAAAGCGAATAACGCTGAAGAAATTATTATGCTTGCCGATGGCAATGGTCATTTCACAAAGCAAATTGGCTTAGATATGAACACTAGCAACTTCGGTGGCTTGCGCTCACTGCGCTACTCTATGCTTGTAGAAGATGGTGAAGTGAAAAAGCTTAACGTTGAAGATCCAGGTCGTTTCGATGTAAGCGATGCGCAAAGCATGCTAGATAGCCTTTAAACCGGCAAGCACGGCATTAAGATATCAAGAAGCCCGCAACCACGGTTGCGGGCTTTTTTTATTTAGATGTTTGTGAATATTCGTTAATACCAGTCCGCATAGTTAATTACTCGCCCTTCGAGAAGGTCTGGCAAGCTTCTGAGTGGGCAACTATCTATGCGGCTTGGTATTCTTTACTTAAGCGTATACTTGGTTGCCATTTTCATTAAAATGTAACCTATGTATGATCTGGCGCTCTGTAAATAGCGTTGAATATCAGTACGTTCAGTGAAGGTTAATGAACTAACATGCAGTATTCTGTGTCGAAAGTGCAGAAAAAATAAGGGCTAACACACTACGTTACTTAGCATGTGGGCTCGTTCAGTTACCTTTACTTGCTTAATGATAATAAGTATCATTTGCGTGAAAAGACAAACGTTTTAGGAATAATTATGACAACAACACTGAAAAAAATGAGTGCTTTGGTACTGGCTTCTGCGGTCACTTTCTCGATGCTATCTTCTCAGGCGCTTGCTAACGGTGCCATTGGCGATCACGTGAACAATCTTCACGCGCACATCGGCGAATATACGGAAGAGGTACATTGGTTAGAGAGCAAGTTTGGCAGTGTTGTTGATGCATATGAAGCAAAAGATAAATCGCTTAAGACCGATGCACTGATTGAGTATTGGGAAGAGGTGGATTTTCACTCTGCTATCGAAACCCAGTATGTGCCTATTTACGCCTCTATTTGGCAAGGTATTTATGGTGTGAAAGTCGCCATTGATGAAGGCAAGCCTGTTGCAGACGTGCGCGTAGAGCAAGAGAAGCTAAATCATGCCTTGTGGCAGGCGTTAGGCGCAGTTAAACTTGCGTCCCAGTATCAAAAGAAAGGCTTAGTGAACAAGGTTCAAACCACCGAAAAAGAACCTACCACAGGCCCTGAAGTTATCGACGATATTAAAACACGTCTTGATCGTGTTGTTGCTAAGTACGCGGAACAGCTTCACGAAGTAGCAACTACACTCGTTCACGATACTTACCTTCAACGATTTGAAGGTGTGGAAGGTGATTTGATTGCGAAAAACGCAGCTTTGGTTGAAGACTTGGAGAAAGACTTTAACGTAACGCTTCCACAAGCTATCTCAAAAGACACTGGCGTTGATTCAGTTCGTAAGGTCGTAGAGTCTATGCAGGCCAAACTTGACCGCGCTCGCGCACTTTTGGTTGAAGTAGAACAAAGTCGTAAAGACGTATTTTAAGGAAGGTGTATGCAACGTAGAACATTCTTACAAGGCTTAGCAGCGGCCGGTGCATTATCTGGTTTGCCGTTTAGTCTTGCTCACGCTATGACACAAACAGGCAGTGTGTCAGTTGAGTCACTGCCTAAATTGGAAGGTGATCTCACACTTTACTTAGGTCGTGGTGAAGGTGGCTTGTACGAGAATGTTCTAAAGGCCATCGAAAAGCGCAATCCAAAGCTTAATCTTAAAATAAGACGCGGCGGCTCTGCGGCATTAGCCAACACCATCGTCGCTGAGACTAAGGCAGGCGTTAAACGCGCCGACCTTTTCTGGGCCGTAGACACGGGCTCTATTGGCATGGTTACTGATGCTGGCGCGGCTAAGCCGTTGCCAGACGACCTTACTGCGCAGCTGCGTGAAGATTTTCAGTATCCGAGCTGGTCACCGGTAACAGGTCGTGTGCGTACACTGCCTTATAACACTGAGCGTGTTAAACCGGAGCAAATCCCTGAAAGCGTGATGGCATTAGCCGACAGCGATTTAAAAATTGGCTGGGCACCCGCCTACTCATCGTTTCAGTCTTTTGTCACTGCAATGCGCATTTTAGAGGGCGATAAAGCCACTAAATCATGGCTTAAAGGCATTAATAAGCACTCGAAAAAGTACGCAGGCGAACTTGGTGTAGTGATGGGCGTTGAACGTGGTGAAGTCGATATCGGCTTTGCGAATCACTACTACACCCTTCGCCTTAAATCAGGTAAGCCGAACGCAAACGTAGCGCTTGCGTACAGTAAAAGCGACGCAGGTTGCCTAGTAAATGCGTCTGGTATTGTGGCATTGAGCGACGGTGACTTGCCGGTTAACTTTATTCGTTACCTGCTTTCGCACGAAGTTCAGTCTTATCTTGCTCGCGAAGCCTACGAAATCCCTCTGGTTCAAGGGGTTGAACAGCCGCAAGGCTTAGCTGACCTAAGTACGCTGTCACCGCCTGAAATGGACCTTCGTAAACTGGCTGACTTACGCCCTACACTTAATCTTATGAGGGAAGTTGGCGTACTGTGACAAATTGGCCAAAGTCGTATCCACTGGCACTTCTTATCGCGCTGATGGCTTTATTGCCCGTCGGCGTTTTGTTTTCTCTAGCTCAAGATAGTGCGCAACTTTTCGATACCCATAACCTAAGGGTACTAGCGAACACGGTGTCATTGGTGGTGCTTACCATTATTGGCTCTGTACTTATCGGAGTACCGCTTGCCTTTTTAACCGCTTATGTGCAGATGCCATTTAAGCGGTTTTGGCTCATTTTACTTGCCGCGCCATTAGCACTACCAAGCTACATTGGCGCATTTGCCATGTACTTTTCATTTGGCACAGGTGGCGAAATTGAAAACGTACTGGGAATTAGCACGCCACCTATCAGCGGCCTTTGGGGCTCTGCGCTGGTCATGAGCCTTTATACTTATCCATTCGTCGTGATGACAACCCGTTCAAGCTTACTGAGTTTAGATGCAAGCTTGGTTAACGCGGCGCGCACGCTAGGGTTAACCTTAGGCGCAAGCTTATGGCGAGTGGTTTTACCGCGTGTTGTGAATAGCGTTGCCGCAGGGGCACTCCTTGCTGCACTTTATGCGTTATCCGATTTTGGTACGCCTGCAATAATGGGCTTCGACACTTTTACCCGAGTTATTTTTGTTGAGTATAACGCCTTCGGTCTTAGTCAAGCCGCCATGCTGAGCCTTCAGCTAATGGTTATTGTTGGGCTTATTCTATTTATAGAAAGTCGTATTAGTGGCGCTCAAGAGCGCCCAGGTAAGCATTTATCGTTGTTTCCTGCTCGCTGGCAGCGAAACCTAATGTTGCTGGCTACTATGCCGGTGGTATTTATGGCTATTGTACTTCCCCTTGCTATTTTTACGCTGTGGTTAGTGCGAGAAGGCGCCGGCGGTTTTGAATTTAGCTATGCGTGGAACTCAGCTCATGCGTCATTTATTGCAGCGATTGTTGCTGTATTACTAGCCATTCCGGTGGCTCACGCCGCTATTGCCGGAAAAGCTGGACGCTTTATGGAGCGCATTACTTATTTTGGCTTTGGGGTTCCGGGTATCGTAATGGGGACGGCCCTTGTTTATGTTGGCCTGCAGTTGCCCGCGCTCTATCAAACGTTAAGTCTGCTTGTGATGGCTTATGTACTGCGCTTTATCCCACTTGCTGTGGGAAGTGTAAGAAGTACGGCTGAGAATATTGATTCAGGTCTGGTAAAAGCCGCTCGCGTGCTGGGCGCTAGCCCGCGTGAGGCATTTGTGCGAATTACGCTGCCGTTAACCCTTCGTGGTATGATTGCGGGTGCAGCGCTTGTGTTCTTAGAAGCCATGCGCGAACTACCTGCAACGCTTATGTTAGGACCTACAGGATTTGAAACCTTAGCTACCTATATGTGGCGAGTTTACGAAGCGGGTTACTTTGGCCGCGCAGCCGTACCAGGGCTTTTACTTGTTTTATTATCAGGTGTGGGATTAATTCTCATGCTGTCGGGCGAAAGAAAAGCCCAGTTTACCGTTACCGAGGATGATCGTTCGTAATGCTTAGTGTAAATAATTTGTCTGTGAATTATGGGTCTACCCGCGTTGTCGACAAGTTAAATCTTGAGCTTGGACAAGACGAAATCCTGATGCTGGTGGGGCCAACCGGCTGCGGTAAAACCACCATTTTGCAAGCGTTGGCTGGGCTTATTCCTATTTCAGAAGGTGCTATGAGCCTAGGTGAATGGGAAAGTACAGCAAACAAACATGTTCCGCCTGAAAAGCGTAACGTGGGTATGGTGTTTCAAGACTTTGCGTTGTTTCCTCATCTTACCGTTCAGCAGAACGTTTGCTTTCGTTTAAAAGACACTAAGCTGGCCGATCATTGGCTTCAATTATTAGGCCTAGATAACTTCCGCGATGCAAAACCTGCACGTCTTTCTGGCGGTCAAAAGCAGCGCGTTGCGCTAGCAAGAACGCTAGCTCACGAACCTTCCTTTGTATTGCTAGACGAACCCCTTTCAAACCTTGATGCTGCGCTAAAAGACAGCTTGCGCTGGGAAATTCGCGATGCCTTAAAAAAAGCAGGCGTACCTGCTATTTGGGTAACGCACGATCAAGAAGAGGCGCTAAGCGTTGGCGATAGAGTGGGTATACTTAATAAAGGTGTGCTTGAGCAATTAGACACACCTGAAGCCTGTTACTCTTCTCCTGCCAGCCGTTTTGTGGCGCGTTTTATGGGCGAAGCGAGCTTCTTAAGTGCGACGTTCGATAGCAGCGCAGCAAATACAGACAAAACAGTGGTTACCGATATTGGTAATGTGCCGGGCACACCGCTTCAAGGTGCAAGCGGCAACGTAGACTTGTTGGTACGCCCTGACGATTTAAGCTTAGATGCTGCACTAAGTGAAACTAACTGTACGGTTGAATGGGTACGCTACGAAGGCGAAAGTCGGCTTTACGCGGTTGTCTTAGATTGCGGCGACGAGCTTAAAGTACGAGTAAGCCACGAAAATGCTATAAAGCCCGGTACTCGCGCCTTCGTACAGTTAATAACCACACATCCATTGGCCGTTTTTCCTAGAGGTTAATTGTGATCAAGCGCGATGTAATTGTTATTGGTGCAGGAGCTGCAGGGCTTTTTTGTGCGGCGCAGGCCGGCGCGCGCGGACGCAGCGTAGAAGTGCTCGATCACGCTAAAAAAGTGGGCCGAAAAATCCTGATGTCAGGCGGTGGCCGCTGTAACTTCACTAACATGTATGCAGGCCCTGAAAACTTTCTTTCGCAAAACCCTCACTTTTGTAAGTCGGCGCTAAGTCGCTATACCCAATGGGACTTTATTGGCTTGGTTGCCGAGTATGGCATTGCCTACCATGAAAAAACCTTGGGCCAACTGTTTTGTGATGATAGCGCCAAAGAGATCGTCGATTTACTGCTTAATGAGTGCAACAAAGCGGATGTGACAATTACTACTCGTTGCGAGATTCTAAGTGTTGAAAAGAATGAAAGTGGGTACTCACTTACAACCTCGAATGGTGAGTATGAATGTGAATCCCTTGTAATTGCTACCGGCGGTTTAAGCATGCCCAAGCTAGGTGCCACGCCATTCGGCTACAAAATAGCGCAGCAATTTGGTCTTAACGTATTACCTACTCGTGCAGCACTTGTTCCCTTTACCTTGCACGATAAAGATAAAGACACACTGGCAGAGCTTAGCGGTATCGCAGTTGATGTATATGCCAGCTGCAACGACACTACGTTTAAAGAAGCGATGCTGTTTACCCACCGAGGGTTGAGCGGCCCTGCCATGCTACAAATTTCCAGCTATTGGGAAGCGGGTGACAGCTTAAGTATCAACATGCTACCTAACGACGATGCTACGGCGCTTCTACAGACTGCACGCACAGAGACGCCAGACGCATTGCTTGCTACCTGTTTAAATAAAGTATTTCCAAAGCGTATGGTACAGAGCCTTATTGAGTATCATAGTTGGCGCAACGTGCCGGTGAAACAGCTGACTCACGGCGAGTGCGACGCCATTGCTGACACCCTAGAGAATTGGCAAATAAAGCCAAACGGCACAGAAGGATATCGCACCGCCGAGGTTACTATAGGCGGTGTAGATACCAATGACCTATCATCAAAAACCATGATGGCGAAAAATGTCGAAGGCCTGTACTTCATTGGCGAAGTGGTTGACGTTACCGGTTGGCTCGGTGGCTTTAATTTCCAGTGGGCATGGAGCAGTGGTTGGGCAGCAGGGCAAGTGGTTTAGAATGAACCGGCTTAACTAAAACGAAGACAAAGTAGCCTTATAGACCTCTGAATAAAACCCATTCGATTTCTATAAATATCAAATTAAAACGAAGACATTCTAGTATGAATAATTTTACTGAATCTCACATGGACTTTGCAAAACCCGTATTTCATCGAGATGTTTTTGATGTCTCGCGATACTTAACTACTGAAGAATTCGTGGTTGAGCCAATCATCTGGAAAGCCCATAGGAAATTTTGGCACTTCGGGATGAAGTGTAACTAGCGCTTTTACTTTATTATGCCATTGACTATCTGGACTAACCTGCCTCATTAGGTGACCTAACATAAGTAACACCATATAAATACGACGCTTAGGCTGAACTTGGCTGGGCTCAAGTCTGTCTGGCAACTGCCAATTATCACCATTTGGAATCTTAGGCTGAACAGACAATTCTCGATTCCAAAGTCGACTATGATGTGCGCAACAATTCCTCACAAAGTTTAGCGTATGCAACCAACTTTCAAGAACCTCTTGAGGTAAGTCAAATCTTCTAGCGATATCTTTACGGTCATTATCTTTTGCTAGCCCTCGATATAGGTGAGATATACTCCCAAGAGTTAATTCTTCCACCATCGCCCAACCTGGCATTAACTTAGGAGAATCATATGTATGTTGGTAGAAGCGGGCATAATTCTCTCGGACTCTTCTTTCAATCCGCCGATCTTTAACTTCGGCAGAAACGGAAGTTCGTTCAATCTTTTTTACATCTCTCTGAAGATCGTTGGATTCTTTTGATTGCTTATCTTCGATTTCTTTCAACAGTCGTTTGTGCTGGTATGAGGATTTAAATAATGATTCATTCAAGTACCAGTGGGAGCCACTACATATATCATCAGTTTGATGCTTGTTAGCCATAACGTTATTCAAGGTAGCTCGGATTGCAACTTCTACTCTCTCAATAGCGTCCATAATGAGCAGCCGCAATTCTCTATCAAAAGCGTACAAGTCCACTATTTGTTTAAATTCAGTTCCATCTTTGAATTGATGATCTACAACTTGTTCGTTTATATTCTTTTGGAATGGGCGCATATATGCGCTAAGGCGAAAATAGCTTATTACTTCTAAATATCTTTCCGCACGTTCTGGATTTTGAATGGTTAGACCGCGGTGCTGAAGAATGCCGATTTGTTCTGTAATACTAACCGCGGGTTTGTTGAATTGATTCATTATGCCTTATCTTCCATGACGTAAAATTCAGGCATAAAAAAGCCCGCACAATTTGAGCATTGTTAAGAGGCTTGGCGAGCGTGTTGCTTATAATAGTAGTGATATGCATGCCGCCCGTCAACCACATTCATCTATTATCTTCAAAGTATTAACTCACAACACAACGAAAATTTCAAACATAACCTCATGTATATTAAAGCAAAACAGTAATCCCTATTCAGCACAAAAAATTCATTCTGATACAACGGTCGCACCTGCAAACACAACACTGTCCCAATCACACCACGATCTTGTGGCTCCTCCTTCCCTCTCCTCTTTTAACGCGTCAGTCGTGGCCTTCAAATGGGCCTATTGACCAGCCGTTTATCCGAGTCCATGTTAAGTTCTAGCGTAATAACAAGCACATAGCCGCAGACCACAGTCCGTGCGGGAGTTAGTATCAAAGTGATACTAACTCATTGTTTATAAGAGACTATTGATCTAATCCTTACCTTATACTAGCGTAAAGAGAGATACCACTGACACGATAGCATGACGTGCTCACTTACCCCGATGGTTGGCTACTTTACACACTAACCGCTAACAACGCCGCTCCCCAGGTTTGTCTAGTCACGCTCTTCAATGACAATTCGATTAGCGTTCACTGCGCAATACAAGGTGCTGTACCTATCCATACGAAAGAAGGTAGCTATCATTGGACGGCCTCAAATGGGGAGATCTCGATACTGCATCCACTCAAAGAGGGCTGCGTGCGCTCATTACAACGGGTGTTATTGGACAGCGAACTGGCAAAGTGGCGTGCGGCACACGTGACCGTGCAACGTATCCGGGTCAGTGATGTTTCCCTCGACCCAGCATAAAGGAGACACCATGACAGTGTATTGCAATTTTGTATGGAAGGTGGGTGCAGACACGGAGCCTCGCCCTCTGCTGACCCAGTTTGCGCAGGAACACTTTCACGCCCATGAGGCCGTGCCCATCGATACCACTCAATATGGCATTGATCATGGCTTGAATGATGTGCGAGCAGTCTTCAAACCGGAACAACGTTGGATCGCTTTCTGCTGTCGCTATCAGCATGATGTGGTCGCGACTGAAGGCAAAGTCCTAGCATTCGCCCAGGCCCACGGCCTGACGGTCGAGCGCATGCGAAAGTAAGGACATGCCGATGCCGTCGTCGTTTGCCGCTGATTTGGTCTTTACGATCATCCCATCGCCGACCACCCGCTTGGCTGCCACCCATGTCGGGGTAGAAGTTCTGCATGTGCCTACCGGTTTAATTGTCCGCTCCGTGGTATTGCCGTCACAGCATCTCAATCAACAAGCCGCTCTGGCGATTTTGGCGAGCCGATTAACGGCTCATGATTAGGGGTAATGTATCGTAGGTATCAACGAGAAAAGAATTAAAAATACCACGGGGTACACTTCGAATTATGCAGCCAGTTAGATAAACATGGATTAGCATTCTGGGTCAAAGAAGCTTGTTAGTTGTGCCGCTACCGATCTTTTTGACACTGTACCCAACGGCCTTATATCCATTGGCACGCTTTTTCCACATTCGTTGTAACATGGGAAAGTCATCAACATAATCGTGCACCGTGACCTCTGTTTTATTTGGGTGGTGACGCTGAATACGGCCAGCGTACTGGGCAACAATCCCTTTCCAGGAAATTGGGAGGGCCAAAAACAAGGTATCCAGATAAGGCAGGTCAAAGCCTTCCCCCACATATTTACCCGTCGCAATGATGACAGTCCTTTCAGGTAATCCCTTCTGAATCAGTTCAATCCGCTGTTTACGGATCTTAGTACTCACACCACCATGCAGCTCAATGGTATTGATGCCTTGTGTATTTAATTGCTCGCTGAGTATTGCAATATGTTCTTTACGTTCACTGAGCACCAGACATTGACGCTTGGCTTCTATTGCCTGGGCAATGCTGCGCGTGATGAGCTGATTTCGAGACGCATTATCTTGCAGGTATTGATACAGTTGGGTGATTTTTACCGGCTCCGAACCATCCACCCAAGTCGCTGGAAAAGCGATTTGGGTGTCGCAGCAATAGGCCGTTTGACTGAATGTTAACGACGCTGGTTTAGACTCAAATAACACCGCACCAAGTTGAAAATACATTAGCTTTTCCAACCCATCTTGTCTTTTGGGCGTCGCGGTAAAGCCAACCAAGAATTGAGGCGCGACGTTCTTTAACAACGTTTCATAGTTTGAGGCCGGAATGTGATGGCATTCATCGACAATAATTTGCCCATAGCTATCTACTTTGTCATGAATATCAATGCCATTTCTACTGATCAGGCTTTGATACGTCGCGACGTCGATCCGTCCGTTTAATTTATCCTTCCCGCCCAGGAGAGATCCCATCTCAGCGTCTTTGAGGAATATCTTGCATCGCTCAATCCATTGTTCCGCCAGCGCCTTATTGTGCACTAATACCAATGTATTGACTGCGCGTTTGGCGATTAATGCCAGTGCAACAACGGTCTTACCAAACCCCGTATTCGCAATGACCAGTCCATGTTCATTCTCCAGTAAGGCTTTTAGCGCTTTCGCTTGCTGGCTGCGAAGCGTGCCCTCAAAACGCAGGGCCGGGAGTCGCTGACCAGCATAGCGTTTATCCTGATATCGGATAGTACAAGCCTGTTGTTCCAGTAACGCTTCAACTTGTCCTTTTAGTCCTCTGGGCAGGTGCAGATAGCCCGATTCAATGTGCGCCGCACACAGATAGCGAGGTACGCCAATCGTTGAAAATCGCATCGCCTGGCGTTTAAAAAATTCAGGATTGGCAAACACCGCTAACTTCTTTAACGTTGCGACCAGTTTGTTGGGTAAAACCGCAATAGCAATATACAGCTTGTCAGCCACGACGATGTCGATTGTCGCGGGGCAGTCGTCAATTTTGGGCGTATTAAGGGTCGTCGATTTTTCCCAGGGTTTTAACTCGGCGACTTGCGGTTCCACGTCCACATAATCGGCGAGACGCTCGAGTAGTTGCCGTATAGTGTCAGGTGATAGTTTGCCCGTCGCCGCCAGTGCTTGCCATTGATCTTCGACAACACCCCCGTCAGTATCAATAAAGCAGGCGTTTCCCGACAAGCGAGGCTGCTTTTGTAACGGTAATGCAATGAGGTTCCCCATCCCGCCGCTGGGTAAGACATCTTGGTTGGGAAACATGCGGTCAAAACAGTCAAAGTTAAGGGCCGGGTATGTGTCCATGGTCAGATTGAGCAACGCTGTGCCCAATTGGCGTGAGGATTTTGCGTCTGTCGCTTTTTCAAAAAAGAGCCATAAATGACCGCCTTGTCCACTACGGGAACGCTCAACTAAGTAGCCAATAGACAGTGACTCACACACGTTTCGCAGTGCCGATATTGCCTCAAACCAGTCCGTTTTATCGAAGTCAAACGCTAACAGGTAACATTCATTTTGCGCCGTTAACGGGTAGATCCCAATCGTGCGTTGCCCTCGAAGATGGGCATTAATGGCACTGTCATCAAAGCGATGGAAGGCTTGGTGGGCACATTCTGAACATGCCGTTTTGGGCTTGTTGCAGATCCCAGCTTGCCATTCATTGGCACAGGAAGGGCTGTATCCGGCTTTGCCTTGCTTAGACTCCCAGCGGAAGGGGTAGACATCTTCGCGTCCTCGAAAGTATTGCTTAAACAGGGCAACCTTGGCCTCGGGTGTCTCAGATTGACTGAAGTACTGTGCTTGATGCGCCATACTTTGTTGCAAAAGCGCACTACGTTCATTAAGCAACGCCGTTTTTTGTTCTTCCAATCGCGCCAGCGCTTCGACGATTTGCGCCAGCCGCGCCTGGGCTCCCAGGATTGTCATGCTACTCAAGCTCCATTATCGTTTGGCATAGGCCCGTTGTGGGAAAGGAGCGCTTCACGGTTTAAGCAAGTGTGCTCCACCTTAGACTTGGAGCTTATCACGAATGCGCTATCCCAGCGCTGAGGCATCCATTGCGTTTCTTGGGGCAGCGCCAGAGGGTGGTCGGTGAGTTTGCGAAAAGTGCGATAACGGGCACGTTCAGGGGAAAAAGACCGTCAACCGCGATTTTGGCCGTCATGGCGCATAAAGAAGGAATATGTTTAATAAAAAATATCCAGATTTACAAGAGTGTGATGAACATGTTGGTGGAACAGTCTATACAGGTAGACACTCATACATTCAGTCCATTAAGTGGGAAGATTTTATAAAGAGCCCTACTCTATACCTCGATATTACTACCGAAATTAGAGACGACCTAGATAGCTATAACATTTCAAAACTTGTTACTGTTGAAGAGTAATCCAACGAAAACTGGACTAAATAACAGAAGAGAGAGCAACATAGCGGATTAAAAAACGAAGACAAAGACATAATCCATTAATATTCAACATTGTATGGATTTGTATGGTATTGATATAAGTTAGTTCGTCTTCGCTCTAATTTCATCTGTCTTCGTTATAATTACTTCAGCTCAAGAACCTCACCACGCTCCAAATTGTCGTACACTTTGCGGAAAGCAAAGAATTAAACGGTTACCTAAAACCGGTAACCTAGCGAAATAGCATAGACAAAGGGGTCAATTTCAATAGCGCTCACTGAGCCCCGGGTATCACCTAGGTTAAAGCTTGCTTCTGTGTCTATGTCTATCCAACGAACGGCGGCATTCAAAAACCATCTTTCGCTTAACTGACAGTCTATTCCCACTTGTGCGGCTAAGCCAAACGAGTTATCAAGAGATAAGTCACTAAGCCCTGCCTCTTCATTAGCTCCCGTAAATTGCTCGTCATAAATAAACGTATAGTTTAGACCCGCACCCACATAGGGCTGAAAAGCACTTGATGGATCGTTAAAGTAATAGTTAACCGTCACTGTGGGCGGAAGGTGGGTTACTTCGCCTAGCTGGTTACCTATTCCTAATGGGTTATCGATAGCGAAATTAACGTCATGTGTGAACGGCGTTGCGGCTAATACTTCTACGTTAACCCTATCCGTGATGAAATAGGCCGCGGTGAGGCCCAACTGCGTGTTGTTATCAATGGTCAGGCCAAAACCAAAGTCATCACCCACGTTAATGTTTGAAGACGATTCATCAGGTGCAACCGTGGCAAAGCCACCTCGGACGAGAATGTCGCCTTTTTCAAATGCAACTGCATTGGATGCTGAAGCAATAAAGGGAAGGGCGGTTAGTGCTAAAGCTAAGTTTTTCATCGTAGTCTCTCAGTCTGATAATTGAACACAGATAAGACTAAACAGACTTACTTAAAAAGAACTTTCTAGAAGATTAACGTTAGATTAAAAGCCTTCGTCAAATAAAAAGCTAAAAACGGCGCAGAATTGCGCTGTAATCAAAACGACATACCAATTGCCAGACCAGCAACCACTGCACTTTTATGATTTCGATGATAGTCGTAATGAAGCTGCGGCGATATGGTAACCCCCGATACTTCAAACTCATACAAAAAGCCTAACCGGGCTACCTCCATTTTATGGCTGCCGTGGAACTCAACGCCAGGGCCTATTTGTGCAATAAAATTATTGGTAATGTGCAGGTCAGCAACAAGCAAGTAGGTATAAGCGTCTAAGTCTTCAAACGCGTATTCAGCCACAAAGCCTACGCCTAAAAAGTCGCTCACACGGTATTCGTAATCGACACCTATTGTAAATGCGTTTCCGCACTCTTTTGTGTAAGTGGTACCTACCAATGCAGATAGATGATGGGGTGACGTTTCCCAATGATGAGCATTTCCCTTTGCAACAACAACGGGGGCAAATACCAAGGCAGCAACCAAGCCTAACGCTATTTGAACTCGCATAGTGATGCTCACATAAATTTAACGGTGACTACCTAGAAAGTTTCTTTCTAGCACTAATGAGAGCGTAGGCATCAAACGGCTATTTCACCAATGAACTTTAGTTGAAGTAATCGATAGGCCTAACTTAGTCGGCGTTAGGCGCATAGTTAAGCTTACATCTACCCATAACATCAAAATCTCGCTAAGGTGTCTGAATACAAGCCACCGAAGGAAAGAATAAGATAATGATTGATGAGAAACAGAAGGTACGTTTTTTAGATGCTTGTTCCGAACAGCTTATCGCGCTTTATACAGCCAGCAAAAACGGTAAAAAGGTCGATGCTGAGAAATATCGAGTACAAGGGTTTATGCACGCTGGCGAGCTTCTAGGGATAATTACCAATGAACAGGGCAAGGCGCTGATTGCCGACTTACATGTACAGGTTTTTGGTGAAACTATTGATGAGCGAGCGACAAGAAAACGTAAACTTAATGCGCTAAAAGAATCTGATCCCGATGCATATATTGAGATTCCCGCCATTGAAAGACGTTAATTTAAGTTAAGCAAAGTTACCTAAACCGACTTTGCGAGATTCTCGTTTCTAAGACTATACTTTGCCCCACACTATGATAAAAAAGCTGTAAAAAGAGGTTGCAGCTAGTTCGAAGCAGGGATGAAAACAAAGTTTAACAAGAGGCAACCCGTGCTTAAGCAGTTAGTTTACAGAAGTCAGTCGATGGTAAAAATTGATGAAAATGAACTTCTTAAAATAACAAACGATTCACTGCCATTTAATGCGAAAAACCACATTACAGGTATTCTTTTGTTTGATGGGGAATACTTCTTTCAAGTGCTTGAAGGAGATTGTGAGAAGGTAAACGGGCTTTTCGAACATATAAAAACAGACAGTCGTCACAGCAACATTATGAAAGTGACCGAAATGGTCATTCACAAACGCGATTTTGGAGATTGGCATTTAAGAACGCTTTCTGTCGCAGAAGGAAGCCGCTGCTATTGGTTACCTTCGGACATTAATATTAGCCGGGAAAGCCGGATATTTGCGCTTCTCAACAGCTTTGCTTCTGGGAAATGGCGAACTTGTTTAAGTGATAACGCGCGCAAAGACGTAAGAGCTAACGTTGCGACGTCAGAGAAAGCAGTTAAACCCTTCGAAAACTCTGACATTCAGTTTGCCTTTCAGCCTATTGTGGATACCTACAGAGCTCGTGTCTTTTCAATTGAAGCCCTAATCAGAAGTAACGATGGGAGATACCCTGAGACTATTTTGGAGGAGCTGGTTGGGCCGGAAAAGTACGATTTTGACCTGAAAAGCAAAGCTATAGCAATTAAGCAAGGCGCTGCGTTGCTATCTTCAGACCAGTCTTTATCCATCAATTTATGCCCCAGAGCGATTACCTCCACCGTCAACGTCGCAGACTACCTTCACGAATTGGTTAAACGCAATAAATTGAAACCACAGCAGCTTGTTATTGAAGTTACCGAAACAGAAATAATCAGCGAAAGTGACACATTTTACCAAGCAATAGAGCAGATCCGTTCACGAGGCATGAGAGTCGCTATAGATGACTTCGGCGCAGGGTACGCAGGGTTATCGTTACTCGCAGACTTCACACCAGACAAAATTAAATTAGATAGAAAAATAACGACAGGCATTCACGAAAGCGGGCATCGACAAGCAATAACCGAGGCTGTACTCGAGTTTGCCAACTCTATGGGAATTCCCTTGGTGGTAGAAGGCGTCGAAACGATTGATGAGTGGCTGTGGTTGCAGCATGCGGGTGTACAAAGATTTCAGGGGTTCTTGTTCGCAAAGCCCAAATTAAATGGTGTTAGTGGTATTGATTTTTCCTTCGACGGCGCTAGCAGCTAACTCCGCATAGGAAAAATATACATTTCTTGTCATTCCGCAGGATATTTTTCAGCGTTCTCACATTTTTAAACTAAGCTTAATGGGTGTGAGTTTTTATACCAGAATATAAATACTCATAACTCATCTTTGTGTAATAGCCGTACAGGGATATTTTTGCTACACGGATTTAGCTGCGGTACCAGTAGGAAGCAAATCTATGGCATGTGGAGTGTCGCGTAATTTTGTTCGCTTGTCGTTTGGGTTGATTTTGCTGACGTTCGGCACGTTTGCCAATGCAGCGTGCGTCATTAATGCTGAAAATGGTACTTCTGATACTGATAGCGATAGTGCTCTGTCTATCGTACTTAAAGAAGGTGCACAGCGTCTTTCGTTAAGCTGCGATGTCAACGCGACTCACGTTCTCTATTTCCCAAGAAACTACCTTTCTTATAATCAGCTGTATGACAGCGAGATGCAAAAAGTCCCCAAGTTAACCGGCGCATTTGAGTCCTATGCAATAGATAATACCCATAAGCGTCTATTTTTGGATATTAACTCTCAGGTAGAGCGACCTGTCAGGCTAAATATCGCTACGTTAAATGATTTTCAGACGTTGGCGTCAATACATACCTTCACATTGAGCTTGTTTATCGGCTTTTGCTTAGCGTTAACCTTGTACGTCGGAATGCTGGGAACAAGTATGCGCAACTACGGCTTTTACTCCTACAGTTTCTATGTGCTCAGTGCGGCAATTTTCTTTTTGCTTCAAGAAGGGTTACTGAACATTGCGTTTCCCCATGTCGCCTTTTTCTCGAACTTTAAACTGCATCTGTTATTCGCAGGGATCACGGTATTTGCTGCGGTAAAGTTTCTTGATCAACTACTCGATTTTAAAGCACTGCTAAAAGTATGGCAGCGCCAGTTTATCCTGGGAATGGCGTGTTCGGCACTGGCACTTTCATTTGTGCAGATCATTCTGTCCACTTCTGATGCGATGAGAGTAAATAGTACGCTAAGTCTTATCACGCTGATAACAATGACCTGTACGCTATCAAGCTGTGTTTATGCCGCCTACCGCAAAGTACATTGCTCAAACTTAGTATTAATGGGTATTGCTGTCATGGTGTTTTCCATGATGTTTCGATTGGTTTTTTCAGACGTGTCAGCGTTTATGTACCGCTACGGACTTATTGTGGGAATAACTATTGAAGCGTTTATTTTTGCTATTGCCACGTCGAGAAAGGTAAAAAAGCTCGATGACGACAGGCTTAGTGCATTCAAACGTGCGTCTACAGATTCCTTGTGTAAAGTGCTAAACCGCAGTGGATGGGAAGGAATAGCACAAAGCCTGCTTACTAACTTCAACAAGGAAGGAGGGTATTTGACCTTGCTATTTATCGACGTTGATAACTTCAAGGAGATTAACGATCAATATGGGCACCATTGTGGCGATAAGGTGCTGCAGGTTATTGCTAAAATTCTGCTGAGCCGATGCCGAGACCAAGATGCAGTAGGGCGCCTTGGCGGCGATGAATTTGTGGTGCTAAGCCACTGTTACAGTGAAGGACAATCTGAGCGCTTGGCTGCGCGCATAGAAGCCAGTCTGCTGGAAAGGGATATTAGAACCGATAACGTTGTTATTTCTGTTACGGCAAGCGTAGGCACATATATCACAAATGAACGCTGCAAAGATCTCACCACTCTGTTAAATAAAGCAGATAAACTGATGTACAGCGTTAAGGAGAAGCATAAGACGGCTCAATTGGCGTCTTCTTAATTAACCTTCCAGCAACGTATCACACACGCAGTGTATTAGGGTCATTTAAGCTGCGCTTTCGCTATATTCTTTACGGCTTTGGTCAAGTCGGCAAGCGCTGCCGATTCAAGGGTTGTCCAATGCCAAAATAACGGTACACCAAGCTCTTTTTGAGGAAATAACGGAACGAGATCGCCTTCGTTAACCTCTTGTTCAACTTGAAGCGTGGGTAGCAAAGCCCACACCACGCCATCTAGCGCCATTTTGACAAAGCCATGAGACGATGGATACCAATGACAAGTTGTAAAAGAGGGGGCTATGTTTAAACACTCTCGTTGATAATCAGTCAGCAAAGTCACATCGTATTCGTCGTACAGCAAACCCGGTGTACTCATCACGCTCTGGGGGGATATTTCTTTATGCAGGTATCGCTCAATGAAGCGAGGCGATGCATAAAGTTGATAGCGCATGGTTCCCAGTCTTATAGATTGCCCACCGGTAACGGGTGTACCTGTTTGGCTAATGCAAGCCATTACACGGCCTTGCTGTAATATGTCTCGGGTTTGAGTTTGATCCGCATCAACAATATGAATCGGGTTGGCACGCTTATCACTAAACGCGGCCATTACTTGCGAAAACCAGGTAGCCAGCACATCGTTATTCACGGCAACGCTTATAGGTGCAGCCGACGCTTCTAATCCACTTTGTATATTCAGCGCTTCTTCTAATACGCTTACTTTTTGAATATGCGCCAGCAGCTCTTTTCCCAGTGGCGTAGCGCGAAGCGGCTTGGTGCGAACCATCACTGGGCCGCCGACACTCTGCTCTAGCCGTTTTATTTTTTGCGATACCGCCGACTGGGTGAGGTTTAGGGCCTGTGCACCTTTTTCAAATCCGCCGTAGCGTAACACTTCATGAAAGCATCGAAGCGCGTCGTAATCCAACATTAATGACTACCTGTGAAAAGAAGGTTATAAGTATTAATTTTGCTTATTCAAAACAAATATCATTAATTTAATTTAGTCTTTCAAGGTGTATAAAATCAAGCCAATTATTCAGCATGTAACCTTAAACCGCGTTACAGCTACGGCGTTTGAACTTATTTACACTAAGAGGCATTTATCATGTTGGCGGCAGCAACAAGTGGTTTCGTGATGGGCGGTACCCTAATTATTGCAGTAGGCGCACAAAACAGTTTTTTGATTGAGCAATCGATGAAGCGACAGTGGACAACCTTATTTGTCCTGCTGTTTATCCTAAGCGATGCTATCTCAATAAGCTTAGGAGCGATGGGCTTTGGCTTGCTATTGCAGGAATACCCAATGCTGGTGTCTATCACCAAGTGGGCTGGTGTTGCGTTCTTACTGTGGATTGCTTTTAACAAAATAAAATCATCTTTGGCCAACGACGCGCTAGTTTTAGAAATGGCGAAAAAGCAACTGTCGTTCAAAAAAGCACTGCTCATCGCGTTGGCAGTAACCTGGCTAAACCCCCACTTTTACCTAGACACTTTATTGTTGATGGGAAATTTAGCGAGTCAGTGGCAAGAAAATAAATGGTGGTTTGTGGGTGGAGCTATTGGTGCATCGGTGGTTTGGTTCGTAGGTTTGAGTACCTTAACCGCACGTTTTGCACACCATATGCAGCGCCCTAATTTCTGGCGTTGGTTTAACCGTCTTAATGCTGCGGTATTAGGTATGGTAAGTATTCAGTTGGCGAGTTTGTAAGGCAAAAGCGCTAAATAGCAAAATATTACGACGCGTCGAGTACGCTTTATGATTTAAGACGGTACGCTACGCATCTGTGATAGTTGACGATGAGCGCGAAGAGAGGGGTAGACTGGTGAGCTGGATTTATTTGATTGTGGCGGGCCTTCTGGAAATTGGTTGGCCTGTTGGACTAAAAATGTCACAAGAGGCGGAAACCCGCGTAATGGGTATTTTACTTGCGGTTGGGTTTATGGCTGCCAGTGGTTTTTGTTTATGGATGGCGCAAAAACAAATTCCAATTGGTACGGCGTACGCTGTGTGGACAGGAATTGGCGCCGCGGGCACATTTTTAGTGGGTGTTATGTTTTATGGCGACCCCTCGTCATTGGCACGATATTTCGGCGTAGCGCTTATTGTTGCAGGAGTCGTTGTCTTAAAGTTGGCCCACTAAAGTTAGGTCCAATTACAAAAAGCCCGTTAGCTTAGTGCGAACGGGCTTTGTTTTTTAAGCGGGTGGTCAGGTTTTAGTGATATCCAAGTTGGTTTCTAAGCTCTGCCATAAAGGTTTCGATACGTTCAGCATTCTTGCCTAAATCACTTTTCCCTACTCGTGATTTGCTGCGGATATCAACCAGTGTGTCGTCGCTTTTAGCGGTTAGACGAATAACTACGTCGTCTTTAAAACCAAACCACGCTGTGGTGTCGGTGGCTTCTAAGGTGTTCGGCAATGCGCCTTCATTAACGCGTTCCCATCCAAGCGCCTCTATGGCTTTTTCTGCAGCGATGAAGACCTCATTTGCAGGTTGCGGCAGCAATTGAGTTTTAATTTCAGGGTAAGCTTCTAGTTGCTGCTTAGTGACTTCACCGCCTTCGTAAGCGATGGAGTTAGGCGCACCTTCGCGTAGCGGAGCAATTGCAACGAACTCCGGCGGATTAGTGACATCGGTAGTAATGTCATGGATCGGAGGAACTGCGCTGGCTTTGCTCATCATGCTCACCGGCATTCCCACAGCAACCAGGGCAAGAATGGCACAGATAAAGGTGCTTCCCCAGCTAACGTTTTTACGGTTAATCAAAACCTGCAAAATAATGAGTATCAACGCTGCGCCGCCCACATACACGCCAAATCGCAGTGAAGTAAATGCGGTGCCTAAACTCACACCGGCATACTGATAAAGGGGGCCGGGTAATACCACCATAAGGAAACCGACAATACTGGTAAGGGCAATGAGTGCTTTCAAGTGAACTCCAAAGTTATTAATTTATTTTTACTAAGCTACTTTAACAGTGAACGTTGCGTTTTGGATTACTTTCTAGCAATAAAATCGGTACTAGGCCAATATTTAACATGTTTGTACACTAGGGCTGTTGGTCTTTAACGTACATCAAAGACCAGCAGGCCCTGGATGAACCCTATTTAAAGCAAGGTAATGAGTTTTGCAAAATCAGCCTGATGCTAGCGAAGCTTACGTGCTTCAAGCCGAACTACTTGTTGATACGTTATCGACACAAAAGCCGCTTTTTCAACGTGGTGTGAGCGAGTATGAGCTCATTGATATTTTGAAAAAAGCGCCATATCACTTTTTTGATGACGCTTCGTTACGAGAGCCTTTAATGCTCTTTAAAACCCATTTCATTGTGTTTCACGCCCTCTATCAACTTAAACGTAGTTGGATTGAGCAGGGCGAAGGCGTGCTAGACATTCATACTCTTAATATTAAGCTAAACCAAGAAAGTGCCCACAGCGACAATGATAAAGAAAGCCAAGATAAGGTTAGAGCAATAACCGAAGCTGATGCCTTAGCTGAATACTACTTAGACTGGGGCAATTTTGAGAAGGCCGACAGAAAAAGTGTAGATGCACTGCTCAATGCGTTTTGGCATCGCATGGCCTCAGGAAACGCGCACACCTTTGAGCAGGAAGATATTTCTGATGCCCACGCGCTTCTGGGCCTGCCCCAAGATGAACATGTTTCTTTGTCGGTACTAAAACGAGTATATAAAAAAGCCCTGCAGTTGGTTCACCCTGATAAGGGAGGAACGCAACAGGAAGCCCAAGACGTCATTCACGCCTACCAGTTATTGCTGGGTTATTATTCGTTAAAATAGAACGTTAAGTGCGCTGTGATTTCGCTTTATTCGTATAACGTATACACGCTCAGGTATTTGACCGACAACTTCAGTAATTTCAACTTCATTGACTTTTATTATCATCTATAAATGCGCACAATATGACCTATAAGAGCGTAGATCCGTATCAATGATCGCTTAACTATGCCACTTCAAAACCAATTATCGCAGTTTCAGGCTTTGAAATGCGCTAGATAATTCGGTGCACCGGAAGCAATAAGCTTTAATTTTAAAATTGGATATGCAGAGCAAAGGCCGTGTTCTGTACAAAAAGTTATTGGGAAATAGAAAATTTATGAGTCGCATTTTTTATGTTACTGCAGCATTAATAACCCTTGTCGGCGTTATTGGGTGTTCGAATGAAGGCGAGCAAGCACAGCAAGGTGCTCAGCAAGGTATGCCTGCACCCTCAGTATCGGTAGTTACACTGAAACAAGAACCTGTAGTACATGAAATGGTGTTACCGGGCCGAGTAAGCCCGTCTCGTCAATCTCAGGTGCGTCCTCAGGTAGATGGTGTTATTACGGAGCGCTTGTTTGAAGAAGGCGCACATGTAGAAAAAGGACAGCAGCTTTATCAAATTGACGAAGCCCGTTATCTAGCACAGTTAAATAGCGCAAAAGCCGATTTGAAAAGTGTTCAAGCGAACCTTAAAACGTTGGAGGCAAAGGCGCGACGCTATGACGACCTTGTTGCGCAAAACGCGGTAAGCAAACAAGAATATGACGACGTAATTGCTCAGAAAGATCAAGCGCAAGCGGCAATTAGCGTAGCTGAAGCTGCTGTTGACGTAGCGAAGGTTAATATGGGTTATACCAAAGTGTACGCCCCAATCAGCGGACGTATTAGCCGCTCTTTTGTTACTGAAGGTACCCTAGTTACCACGAACCAATCTCAGCAACTTGCAACCATTACACAGCTTGACCCAGTTTTCATTGATATGCAGGAGTCAGGTGCGTCAATTATTACGCTTCGTCAGTCAATGAGAAACCAAGGTTCAATGGATGTTGAATTAACGGTAGATGAAGTAACAGGCAAGCGTTACGACCAAACAGGCAGCGTTAAATTTTCTGAGGTAACGGTTGATGAGACCACTGGGTCGGTAACACTTCGTGCTGAAATGCCAAATCCAGATGGCGTATTGCTGCCTGGCTTGTTTGTGAAAGGCCACGTCATTACTGGACGCGAAAATGCGCTGCTTGTTCCTCAACGCGCAACGACACGCCAACCAGACGGTTCGCTTTCAGTTTATGTTGTTAACCAAAACAACGAAGTTGAAGGCCGTACTTTGGAAATAGGCAAAATCTATCGAGACCAATATGTTGCCCTAAGCGGTGTGAGCGAAGGCGAAAAGGTAATTGTAACTGGATATCAGAAGGTGAAGCCTGGCGCGAAAGTTAATCCGTCAGAGTGGCAACCATCATCACGTGGCTCACGATAGCAAACAAGGGATTTAAGTAATATGGCTCGTTTCTTTATAGACAGGCCCGTGTTTGCATGGGTGCTGGCAATTATCACAATGATGGCGGGTGTGTTGGCAATTACCTCACTCCCCATTGAACAATATCCCAAGGTGGCACCGCCCTCGGTGACTATCTCAGCAACGTATCCTGGAGCATCTGCAGAAACCGTAGAGAACTCGGTTACTCAGGTAATAGAACAAAGCCTGACGGGAATTGATAACCTACGTTATTTCTCGGCAAGCAGTTCGAACAGCAGCATGTCTATTACGCTCACTTTTGAGCCAGGTGCTGACCCTGATATTGCGCAAGTACAAACTCAGAATAAGGTACAGGGTGCACTGCCGCTGTTGCCTACTCAGGTACAGCAACAAGGGGTAACCGTAACTAAAGCAAATAGCGCATTTGCATTGGCAGTTGGCTTCTATTCTGAAGACGACTCAATGACGCAATATGACCTGAGCGACCTGTTAGTTTCTCAATTTCGCGACCCGATTTCCCGTGTTAATGGAGTGGGAAATGTACGGGTATTCGGTGCGCAGCGTTCAATGCGTATATGGTTAGATCCAGATAAACTGTACAGCTACAATCTTACACCTACTGACGTTCAAGGTGCTGTTCAGGTACAAAATACTGATGTGTCTGCAGGTCAACTAGGTGGTATGCCTGCAATAGAAAATCAGCAAATTAACGCGACAATTCAAGCGCAGAGTCGCCTTCAAACCGTTGAAGATTTTGAAAACATCGTACTTCGCGTAAATACCGATGGTTCTCAGGTTCGCGTGCGTGACGTTGCGCGTGTTGAACTGGGTGCGCAAAGCTACGATGTTATTGTTCGATACGATCGCAAGCCTGCATCAGGTATGGCGATAAGCCTTGCCTCTGGCGCAAACGCACTAGATACCATTAAGGCAGTAAAAGCCCGAGTTGAAGAACTGCGCTCGAATTTGCCAGATACAGTTAAAGTGGTTTACCCGGTTGATAGTTCTCCTTTTATCGAGCTTTCTATCGAGTCGGTAGTACATACGCTTATTGAAGCGGTAGTACTGGTATTCTTGGTGATGCTACTGTTCCTTCAAAACTGGCGTGCAACGTTAATCCCTACCATTGCGGTGCCAGTGGTATTGCTCGGCACCTTTGCTGTGCTACTGGCATTTGGCTTTAGTATTAACGTGCTAACCATGTTCGCTATGGTACTTGCTATCGGCCTGCTCGTAGATGATGCCATCGTGGTGGTGGAAAACGTTGAACGTATTATGGAAGAGGAAGGCCTTTCACCTGCCGAAGCCACCAAAAAGTCGATGACTCAAATCACAGGTGCACTTGTTGGTATTGCGGCCGTGCTTTCAACGGTATTTATCCCAATGGCGTTCTTCAGCGGCTCAGCAGGCGCTATTTATCGTCAGTTCTCGGTTACTATCGTGTCGGCTATGGCATTTTCGGTATTGGTCGCCATTGTCCTTTCACCGTCTTTGTGCGCCACGTTATTGAAAAAGCATCCGGAAAACCATGACAAGAACAAAGGCTTCTTTGGCTGGTTTAACCGCACGTTTAACAAAGGCCGCGATCGCTATCAAAAGACAACAACTCACATGGCGCAACGCTTTAAGCGCTATTTCGTTGTTTATGGTTTGCTTGTAGGTGGTATGGCATTTATTTTCAGCCAGCTTCCTGGCGCGTTTCTTCCAGATGAAGACCAAGGGCGTATGATGGTGTTGGTAAGCACACCGCCTGGTGCAACAGCTGGCCGTACGCTCGAGTCTATCAAGCAAGTGGAAGACTATATTCTTGAACAAGAACAAGACGCGGTTAACGGCATGTTCGCGGTTGTGGGCTTTAGCTTTGCGGGTCAGGCGCAAAACGCGGGTATGGCTTTCTTAAACTTCAACGACTGGAGCGTAAGAGACGAAAATAATTCTGCGTTTGCAGTGATGAACCGAGCTTTTGGCGCGTTTAGCCAAATTCAAGATGCCTCAGCCTTTCCTATAGTGCCTCCGCCTATCATGGAACTAGGTAATGCAACGGGCTTTGATATGCAGCTGGTCGACCGTGGTGGAAATGGTCACGAAGCGCTGATGAATGCGCGTAATCAGCTGTTGGGCATGGCAGCGCAGAATCCAAAGCTGGCTGGCGTTCGCCCCAATGGTTTAAGTGACGTACCTCAATTTAAAATCAATATTGATAGCGAGAAAGCGTCGGCACTTGGATTGAATTTAAGTGAGATCAATAACGCGCTTCAAATAGCGTGGGGGTCCAGCTATGTAAATGACTTTATTGATAAAGGTCGAATAAAGCGTGTTTACATGCAGGCAGATTTGCCTCATCGCATGACCCCTGAAGACTTGGATAAGTGGTTTGTTCGCAACAGCGACGGCGAGATGGTGGCGTTTAACACGTTCTCGACCACTGAATGGGTTTATGGCTCACCTAAGTTAGAGCGTTTTAACGGCGTGTCGTCTGTCAATATTCAAGGTAGTGCTGCTGAAGGTATCTCTTCGGGTGAAGCAATGGCTGAAATGCAGAAATTGGTTGAGCAGTTACCGCCAGGCTTCGCAATTGAATGGTCAGGCCTATCTTATGAAGAGCAAGAAGCAGGCTCGCAAGCGCCTATGCTTTACGCACTATCAATCTTGATTGTTTTCTTGTGCTTAGCGGCCCTGTACGAAAGCTGGTCTGTGCCATTCGCCGTTATGTTAGTGGTGCCTTTGGGTATTCTCGGCTCTGTAACCGCTGCGTTTATTTTCAACTTGCCGAACGATGTGTACCTGCAAGTAGCGTTTTTGACTACCGTAGGTTTGGCGGCGAAAAACGCTATTCTTATTGTCGAATTTGCAAAAGAACAGTACGAAAACGGCGAAGATTTAATGACTGCGGTTTCAAATGCAGCCTCTCAGCGTTTCCGCCCAATTCTAATGACGTCAATGGCGTTTATTTTGGGAGTAACGCCGTTAGCACTAGCTAGCGGAGCAGGCGCAGCCAGCCAAAATGCAATAGGTATTGCGGTTATGGGTGGTATGTTCGCCGCTACCTTCTTGGCGATTTTCTTCGTGCCCATGTTCTATGTGCTGGTAGAAAAACTCTTTCACAGGGAAGACAAGTAACAAGCAAGTGCGCTAGAGTGGGAAAAACTTTTCATTTTTGAATAGGGATATCGGTAATGACCACCGTTGTTTTTTCTCACGGCAAAGAAAGCGGTCCATGGGGCAGTAAAATAACAACGCTTTCAAATGTAGCGAGCGATATGGGTTTTGGCGTAGAGAGTATTGATTATCAAGATCTCGACTGCCCGGAAGCTCGCCTAGCGCGACTTAAAGAGTTTATTGCTGAAAAGTGCAATGATGTTGTTCTGGTTGGCTCAAGCATGGGCGGCTATGTATCACTTGCCGCAGCAAGCCAAATCTCGGCACGAGGCGTATTCCTTATGGCTCCTGCACTGTATTTGCCAAACTACGAAATTCAACGGTTCCCCTACGACGGCTACGTGAGCCTAGTGCACGGCTGGAATGACGATATCGTGCCTATCGAAAATAGCTTAAAGTATGCGCGCCATCAAAAAGCTCAGCTCTTGTTACTTAATGACGGCCATCGCCTAGCGAATAGCAAATCTGTTATTTCTCCGTTTTTCAGAAATTGGTTGGAAAAATTTCGATACTAATGATGAATCGGTAAGCCTACGACCAATCGCTTATAGTTCACGCTTAAGCAAATGCGGGAAAGCGCCTGTTTTTATGGCATGATGAGTTATTGCTTAAAACAGGGCAGATGGAAATGACATTTAGTTTACCTCAAGCGCCACAATGGTCGTCGCTGATAAAGTCTGGTTGCCGTGTCTTTGTTGGCGGAAATGCCTCGGTGCCGCATGCACTAGTGCAGCATCTCATTGATAACAGCGAAGGGTTTAGCGACATCGAGCTGGTTCATATGCTGGCTTTAGGCGACACCCGATGGGTGAAAGAAGAGTATAAAAACCTCTTTAAAGCGAATACATTCTTCATTGGTGGCGAAGCCATGCGTAAGGCGGTCGATGAGGGCCGCGCTGACTATACCCCCGTTTTCCTGTCTGAAATATCAAGCTTATTTAGCGACGGTACGCTAGCACTGGATGCTGCGCTGGTTAACGTAAGCCCACCCGATGAATTCGGCTATTGCTCACTAGGTCCTGCTGTGGATATTGCTATGTCGGCAATCAGACAAAGCAAAAAGGTCATTGCTCAAATTAATCCTCAGGTGCCAAGAACCGCCGGGCACTCTTATATTCATATCAGCGAAATAACGGCCTGCATTGAAGCCGAAGAGCCGCTTGTGGAAGTAACGCCGCCGCCTATCGATTCGGTGGCAGAGAGAATTGGTCAGTATGTTTCAATGCTGGTGGATGATGGTGCAACGCTGCAATTTGGTATTGGGAAAATACCGAGTGCCACCCTTAAATATCTGTGTAACCACAGAGACCTAGGCATTCACAGCGAAATGCTCACCGACAGTATTATTGAACTGTTGGAGTCGGGTGCTATCACCAACAAGAAGAAGACTTTCCACCCCGGTAAAATTGTTACTAGCTTTGCTATTGGTACTCGCCAGCTTTACGATTTAATCGACAGCAACCCTCACATCGAGTTTTATCCAAGTAGCTACGTAAACAAACCCACCAATATTGCCAAGAACGATAATATGGTTGCCATTAACAGTGCGCTTGAAGTGGATTTAACCGGTCAGGTGGTGGCCGATTCATTGGGCTACGACTTTTACAGTGGCATAGGCGGGCAGGTTGATTTCGTAACGGGTGCGTCTATCAGCAAAGGTGGGAAAGCGATTATAGCGCTGCCTTCTACTGCCAAAAATGAAACCATTTCCCGTATCACACCCCGTATCAGTGAAGGGGCGGGTGTTGTTACTTCGCGGGGCAATGTTCAGTACGTGGTGACCGAATACGGCATAGCATCGCTTAAAGGCAAAAGCATTCGAGAGCGTGCATTGGAACTTATTCGTGTAGCACACCCCAAATTCCGTGCAGCGCTCTTAGAAGAAGTAAGACAGCATTATTGGGTGCCTCATTATCAGGAAAAGTACCCAACCGATATTCCTGAGCTGGGTGCTATTCAGCTTAAA
This sequence comes from Alteromonas sp. DY56-G5, assembly GCF_041414725.1. Taxonomy (NCBI): domain Bacteria; kingdom Pseudomonadati; phylum Pseudomonadota; class Gammaproteobacteria; order Alteromonadales; family Alteromonadaceae; genus Alteromonas; species Alteromonas sp. DY56-G5. The sequence goes on from NZ_JANHZQ010000005.1 coordinate 57,285, forward strand.
AAACTGAATATTCAGGGGGAAACCTATTACATGCGCCCGCTGAACCCCGCCGATGAAAGGCGTTTGCAGGAATTCTTTTACTCCCATACGAAAGAAACACTAAGGCTGCGTTACAACTACGACCCGAAGCAAATGTCGCGCGAAAAGTCGTGTAATTTGGTGTCGGTGGATCAAAGCTCAGATGCGGCGTTATGTATTGTGAGGCAAGAAGGCTCCCGTATTACCATTCACGCAGTAGGGCGGTTTTACTTCAATCCAAATGACAATACCTGTGAAGCAGCGTTTGTTACCCGTGAAACCCAGCAAGGGAAGGGGATGGCAAGCAGGCTGCTAAACGAATTGATCAACGTTGCGAAAAAACGAGGCATTGCAAAGATGATGGCCTACGTGCGTGGCGATAACAGCCCGATGATTGCCATTTTCGAGCAAGCGCAATTTAAACGGAAGTTCACTGGCGACCCCAGTGACATAGAGTTAGTACTAGATGTGGCATCACTCGCATGACAATTAAAATTTTTCGCGGCAAACACGGCACTAAACACGACTTAGGGAAAGATCATCCTGAGTCACCGGATCGCCTGTTCGCCATAGACGACCAATTACTGTCTTCTGGACTCGATATGGTGTGTGAGCACGCTGATGCCACGCCTATTGCTGAAGCTTATATTAAGCTAGCCCACGATCCTTACTATGTGAAAAGTGTATTTGAGCATGCGGCTCAGTCCATATTTAGCGACCACGAAAAAACGCTCTATTCCGAACGCAAGGATAACGTCGCATGGTTAGACGAAGATACCGGCTTGATGCGACACAGCTTAAATGCAGCACTTGAGTCGGCTGGTGCGGGATGTAATGCGGTGGATTGGGTTATGGAAGGCAGTGACAGGCAGGCGTTCTGCGCGACAAGGCCGCCAGGTCACCACGCTACATACGACAGCGCCATGGGCTTCTGTATTTTTAATAACATTGTTATAGCTGCGCGCTATGCCCTTCAAAACTATGAACTAAAGCGCGTTGCCATAATCGATTTTGATGTTCACCACGGAAACGGTACCGAGCAAATTGTTGCTGGCGATCAACGCATCATGCTTTGCAGCAGTTTCCAGCATCCTTTTTATCCACACAGTGGTTCACCGGTGTCGGCAAGTAATATTCTTTCTGTGCCGCTAGAAGCAGGCTCTACAGGTGAAGTATTTAGAGAAAAAGTGCAGCACTGGTTTAACGCATTGCGCAACTTTCAACCTGAGCTGATTTTTATCTCAGCGGGTTTTGATGCCCACGCAGAAGATCCTATGGCGCATTTGCGACTGGTGGAAGACGATTATTTCTGGATAAGCCAACAACTTCGCGCAGTGGCTGACGAGTGTTGCCATGGTCGCATAGTCAGCATGTTAGAAGGTGGCTACGATTTAAGTGCACTAGGCCGCAGTGTGGTGTCGCACCTTAAAGGTATGAGCCGCCCTATTGAAGAAACTCAATAGGGTCTCATAGCAAGTGAATTATCGTGTTGTTAATTCAACGGGTAAACACGGTAATAGATACCAGCTCAACACCGGTGCATCAGCCTTCATTTAACTTAGGCTATCCATCGTGTAAGCATGTAAAGGCCAGCACCTAACATGGCAAGGTTTTCGGTAAGCGAGATAAACCCAAGAGGAAGGTCTGAATTACCGCCCACACAGGCGCACTTAAGTTCACGTTTATCGATATATACCGCTTTAATAACTGAAACTGCACCTATTGCACCGATAAAAATAGAAACAGGTGAAACTAATAGTGCAGGAAGCCCCGCTAGCATACCAAGCCCAGCAAACGCTTCTGCGAAAGGGTACACATATGCGTACCTTACGTGCTTCATGGCCAGTAAGTCATAAGTAATGAATTGATTTGAGAACGCTACAATGTCCTGTAGTTTTTGTAATGCGAGGATCACCATGGTGACGCCAATGAAATTCATTATGAAAGGTTCAATACCTGTCGGGAGTCCACCTTTTAGCATGAGCGCAAATACCACAAGGGCGGCTAAAGAAAAAATCACAATGATAGGTGTGTAGCGCGAACCGAACTCACTTTCTTGCTTCAAATTGAAATAATCTCGTAAGTCATCATAGCCACCAATTCGCTTATCATCGATAAACGTTTGCGGCGTGGTTTTCACATTATGCTTCTCTTTAAAAGCGTCAGTTTCACTTCGGTTGGACAAGTGATGGTCTTCAACATCGTAGCCCTTTCTTTCTAGCAAATCTTTCGACTTAAGTCCGAAGGGACAAATGTGATCAGGGGTAACCATGCGATAAAGAACGGCGCGCTTTGACATTGTGGACTCCTTGTAAACCTTTCACGAAACGGCACCTAGTGCGCAAAATATGCGCGCCTTCTGCCATGTTTATAGTGATATCACGATATACAAAGATAAGTTACATAATCCATGCCAAGGGTTTAACAGAAGCATCCAGTTGCATCAGTATTAATTACCGCACCGTTGTAGGGGAGTTGTGTGGTATAGCTTACAACCTGTTCGACAAGGTTCTTTCCGGTAAAGCATCCGTAGCCCGTTGCGTATGGACCTAAATAGCGAAGCTGATTTTGCATGTCTAAAACTATAAGCGCGGGCACTGCATCAAGCATAGCGGCGAGTTCTGGTACGTCTTCTATATTCACTCTGACTTGATGAAAGTCATTTCCTAGCTTTGTTAATAGCTGAGTTTGGTGAGGTGTAGTTAACGTTTCACAGTAGCAACGAGACTGCGTTCCCACATGAATAACAGAACCAGGGGCAATATTTTGTTCGTTTAGTAGTTCGACAAGTGAAGCGTCAAAATTAGGCGCTGTTGTGCGGTGAAGTAAATCACCATTTGGGTCGAAGGAAGAAAGCTGGCGCTGACCGTAAACCAATAAGGCGGCGAGTAAACTCACCGCCCATAACAGCAAAAGTATCCAGCTTGTTTTTTTATGCATAACCCAAATGCCAACAGCGTGCTTCTAGTGCTTTTGGCTAAAGCTTAAATCGCTCGATAGCACTGCGCATGCGTTGAGAGATTTGTGATAACACCTCAACTTCGCCTGCCAGCGATTCAGCGGTAGCCAGTTCCTCAGAAGTGAATTCGCTTAATCGCGCCGTACTTTGCGCTATAGAAGACGATGCGGTTTCTTGCTCCACCGCTGATGTCGCTATTTCGGTCATGCTTTCGCTCGCTTCGCGAATTTGCTGCATGATCTGGGTCATGGCTGAAGTGGCGTTATCGCTCGATACAACGGCTTCATCAACCAGCTGAATGCAGGTTTGCATTTGTTCGACTGAACTGGCGGTTTGGGCAACTAGCTGCTCAGTAATACTTGTGATTTGGTCTGCACTTTCTTTTGAGCGAATAGCCAAAGTGCGTACTTCATCGGCAACAACGGCAAAACCTCTGCCGTGTTCCCCTGCGCGGGCTGACTCGATTGCTGCGTTCAACGCAAGTAAGTTGGTTTGCTCGGCAACGGCGGTGATGGAGCGCATTGCGTCAGAAATATGCGCGCACTGCTCGTTAAGCGCCGAGTTTGTCTGCGCTGCCGCATTTAATGTGTTGCGCAGCGAATCTATGGTGCGGCTTGTGTTGGAAATAGAGTCGCGCGTAGTCTGCGAAGAACTTTGTGCCGCAGAGGCTTTGTCGCTGGCAAGGGTTGTTTGTTCGGTAGATAGCTGCATCGTTTGTGCGATTTCTTCTGACGATGCCGATACCATGGCAATCTCTTGGTCAGTGTTTCTGCTGATTTCAAACATGTTGTTTGCCGCCAGCTCCATCTTGTCACAGCCTCTAACAACTTCGTCTGTTAAATTTGAAGCAAGCTCAATTAATGCTTTTACTTGGTCGATGAGCTCTGCGAAAGGTCTAACAATCTTGTGGCCTCGGTTAAGCTCAATAGATAAATCGAGTCTACCGTCACCCTTTTGCATGGTCTCAATAGCTAAGCGCAGTTCAGCCGCACCGGCACCTTCTTGATGACTTTGTTTAGCCATGTACATCAAAACACCGCCCTCAGAAAGCGCGAATACGGCGTGCATCAGCAAGATAGGAAAGGTTACGTGACCTTCTTCAAAAATAAATAACGGCGCGCCGCCCGCTTGTAAAAAGAAGAACGAAATATGATGGACAGCAACGACTGCGGTGCCGGTTGCAACCACTTTCCAGTCTCTAAAGTAGGAAAGAAATGCCAGAAGAACAAAGATTTCAAAGTGGACTTCAATTAACCCGAATGACTGGTGGATGTGGAGGGCTGTTAGCAGTTGAACACCGATAGCCATCGCATGGCGACTTATCGCTGAATAGGGATTTTGCAAACTAAGTACAAGTGGTACGACAGCAATTGGAATACCAAGAACAAATGCAGGAAGAATCTCGCCAGTATAAAAACCGATGCCAATCGCAATTAGCAGTTGGATAACAATTACAACGCGAAAAATCTTGTGACCTTCTAGGAGCCAAGGGTACTGCATGCCAATCTCCGACAAGTATTTGGGATTAAGTGTAGGTTAAAAATGAGGGCTGTGCTAACTTCGCCACAGTTTACGTAAGCCACGGTTTTTACGCCATTTAACTTTTGTATAGAAGTTACCATTATTAAAAAAGTTTAATCTTCGAATGCCTAAATAAGCTAAAGGACACAATCATGCCTGCCATCGCCTTTCTTTCTACTGACCACCTTGAAGACTTCTTTGTGTACGACGAGCTTTTGATCCCGTTTTTCAATAATAACGGTTGGTCTGTAGAAACCATATCCTGGCATAGTCAGTCAGAAAACTGGGATAGGTTTGATTACGTGATTGTGCGCAGTACATGGGATTATCAGCAGCATCCAGAGGCCTTTCTGGCTTGTTTGACTCAAATTGATGCGTCGAGCGCAACCTTGCTCAATCCATTGCCTCTTATGCAGTGGAATATTGAAAAGCACTACTTAAAAGACCTACAGGACAAGGGCGTGCCTATTGTAAGTACACGGTGGAGTAATGCATTTAATAACAGTGTTATTGATGAGGCCTTTTCCCATTTCAATTGCGACACTGTGGTGGTTAAACCTACGCTTAGCGCTAATGCTGATGATACGTTTAAGCTCTCGGTCTCAAATTGGCATGAACAGCAACAGGCGCTTTCTGATACGTTTAATCAACGTGATTTCATGATTCAACCTTTCTTAAATAGCGTGGTTGAAGAAGGGGAGTACTCGCTTTTCTATTTTGGCGGGAAGTACAGCCATGCCATTAAAAAGGTGCCGCAGAAAGGCGATTTTCGCGTACAAGAAGAACACGGGGGGAGCTTACATCCCGTTGCCGTAGATGAAGAACAACTAGATATTGCCCAGAAAGCATTGTCAGCAATGCCTTGCGAAGCACTTTATGCACGGGTTGATTTAGTCAGGCAGGGCAGTGGCTGGGCGATAATGGAACTTGAACTTATTGAGCCCTCTCTTTACTTCAATTTAGATGAACAGTCTCCCCTGCGCTTTGTCGACGCATTGATAAGCTTTCATTTGAATAGGGCCTAAGCGTTGAATAAATGAAAAGTGAAGCCAGCAAATTATAGGTTTGCTGGCTTACTGATAGGAAACTAACTTTTTAATTTAGTGCTAACGCAGCGTCTTCTCAGTTCGTCCCTGCTTTATCGTCCTGTTTCTGCTTGATTCATAATTCTTAACTTGAGCACGGCTTACTGAAGAAGTACTCGCCCGCTCAATTCGTCTTGGCTTACTGCTCTCTCGAGCCACCGGCTTGTTTTGCAGACTCGTTCTTTCAAATCGCTCTCGATTTATGTTTTGTTTAGCTGGGCGCTTTAGCGTGTTTTCTCTATTAGCATATCGCTTCGACTCTGACGGCGTTGATATCCGAGCGGGTTTGTCCCGCTTTAACTGGCTTAGCGTCCGGTCCCTAGTCGGCTTCTCGCTTCTGCTCGCCGCTTGATTGCGTTTTAGCGCGTGCTCAATGGATTGTTTGCGGCTTACCGAGTCTTGTTTGTTCTGAAAACGAGCTTCTCTAAGTGGCGTTACCTGTTTTGGTTCAATAGTGCGTTTTACGGTCTTGGTATTTTCCGTGCGCGCAATGGGTCTTACGGTATTTTTGTCATTGTGGCGTTTCGATGTATTTACCGTGCTAACGTGTTTATTAGACAAGTGCTTTGCCCGCGACACACCCGCATGTTCATATCGCGAAGGCGCATTGTGAACTACTCGAGTAGAGTAACGCGCACGACGATGCACCGTGTTGTGTTCCCAGCGACGATAGTCTCGGCTTATCACGCGTTTTCTTGGGCTACCGTGATAATACCGGCGTACAGGCTCGCGGTGAATAACCACATGGCGGTTATGCCAGTGCACGCTACCAAAGAAAAAGAACGTAGAAAGATGGATGCTTGGAGACCAATAGACATTGCTATGATGATGATAGCTTACGTGATGACGCCAGCGAACTGGTGAAGTTGTGTGCCACCAGTGACCGTACACAACATGAGGGTCGTAATAAGGCACATACACCACTTCCCGCTGACGGGGCTCAATGTAAATTATTTCGCGAGTAGGCTCACGTTCCCGTTCAACTTCAATGTAGTCATTGGTCACCAGATTGCCAGTGTTGAGGGCGTGTTGTCGAAGCACCTGCACGCGGTCTAGTACACGGCTTTGATCAATCAATACGTTATCACCAAGTTGCTGTAACCACTGAAGATCATTCGCCATGGTGCTGAGTAAGTCGGTGAACGGAGCAAGTGCTTTTACGCTGGGATCCCAGTTAACACTCGCCAGCACATTTTCGACCTGTTCCGGGGTTAAATGCTTGTTGCTTTGGCGCCAGCGGTCGGCTGCAACTACATCAAGCGGGTAGGTAGCCGCAATCAGTATGTGAGTAAGTAGGGTATCAGGATAAAGCGCAATGGGCGCAAGTACACTGTCTAATTCAGCGTCAGAATATTGCTGCGTTGACGCAGAAACATGTGCAAGGTTGGCGTTCGACTGGGCGATGGCAGGTAGCGCTGAAACACTAGACAGTGCGACAATCACAGATAAGGTTATGTTTTTCATACATTCTCCTTAGCGCATGAGCAACGGCTTTTCGCGCGCTAAATGGTAAGTCTGTATACGTTATAACCAGTCTATGATTAACCCAAGCTGAATAGAAAACGCCCACATTGGTGTGGGCGTTTTTAAATAACTCGTCTATTTGAAAACGTGGGGGTCGAAAGCGTGCCCAAGCTTTTCTGTTTTCGTCTTTAAGTAATGCTTGTTGTCTTTGGTGATACCGTGGTCAATAGGCTTACGTGCAACCACGTCTATACCAAGCGCTTTTAGTGCTGCCAACTTTTTCGGGTTGTTTGTCATAAGCTCAACATGCTTCACATTCAGCGTATCTAGCATCAGCTTGCAGATATCGTAACTTCTTAAATCGGCGTCAAATCCAAGATGTTCGTTAGCTTCTACCGTGTCCATGCCACTATCTTGAAGGTTGTAGGCGCGAATTTTATTTAAAAGACCAATACCGCGACCTTCTTGGCGAAGGTATAAAAGCACACCGTGACCATTATCGACGATATTTTGCATGGCTTTTTCTAATTGAAAGCCACAGTCACAGCGAGTGCTAAATAAAGAATCGCCTGTTAAGCATTCTGAATGGATACGAATTGGCACTACGTCGTCTTCTTTCCACTCTCCATAAGAAAGGGCAACGTGCTCTTGGCCGCTGGCTTCAACAAAGCCGTGTATTTTAAAATCACCCATGCGAGTGGGTAATTTTGCGGTACTGACATATTCGTATTTAGGCTGTTTGCTACTCATGTTACTTCTACACTTTGGACAGTAGGCAATAAGTGGGGATGACTTCTTTTTTTGCAAGTCTACCATTTTATTATACGCGAGTTGACGCTAGTGCTATCACTTTTTTCGTAAGACGTATATTAAGTGCAGTTATTAAAGTGGGGTAAACTCTCGCAGCGGGGCAGGCTTTGCAACGCTATAGCCTTGGGCAAAATCAACGCCCATTTTGCCAAGTTGTGCCATGGTGCCTTCATTTTCAACGAATTCCCCGACGGTTTGCATACCCATGGCTTTCGCTACATCATTGATTGACGCAACCATAGCCGTGTCTACACTGTCGTTCAGCATATCCTTGATAAACATACCGTCAATCTTTACCTGATTAACCGGCAAGCTTTTAAGATAACTGTACGAAGAGAAGCCGCTACCGAAGTCGTCTAGAGCAAATGAGCACCCAAGGCGATTAAAGGTACGCATAAAGGCAAGGGTGTCCTCCATTTTTATAATCGCTACCGACTCGATCACCTCGAAACAGATCTTGTTGTAAGGAATATTAAAGGTTTCGAAAGCGTTTAAAATGAATAACGTAAAATCTCTGTCTGCTAATGAATGGCAGTTGAGGTTTATACTGCATCGCCTTAACTCAGCGAGATGTTCAGGGTTTTCAGACAGCCATTTGAACGTATTTGTGACTACCCATTTGTCGACATTTACATTCATTTCAAAGCGCTCGGCCGTGGGTAAAAAATTAGCGGGCTCAACAATTTTTCCGTCTTTTTCTCTTAGGCGCAATAGCACTTCATAATAGTGACCATCGCTGGCTTTGCTCAAAGGTCTTAAAGACTGGTAATAAAGTTCAAAGCGCCCTTCTTCCAAGGCGTTGTTTATAGAAGAGACCCAGTCCAACTCACGCTGATAGCGCTGCATGCTCTCATCATCTTTATTATATTTATGCACCTGATTTCTGCCTTGCTCTTTGGCAAAATAACAGGCGGCGTCAGCCATACTTAAATACTGCCCTGAGCTAACGTTACTATCATCGCATACGACCATGCCAATACTTACGCCCAGATTGAATATGCGGTTATCCCACATGAACCGATAGGCCTGTACTGCATTGAGTATTTTCACTGCATTGAGATAAACCGCATCAGCATCTAAATCTGAATAGATAACGCCAAACTCATCACCCCCGAGTCTTGCTAGCTGCGCGTTGGGTAGCAGCGTATTTTCAATCAGGCGGGCGACGTCTTTTATGAGTACATCTCCCGCTTTGTGACCGCAGGTGTCGTTAACAACTTTAAATCGGTCTAAATCTAAAAAGAGTAGGCACACAGGTAACGCGCTGTGGTTATGTACTTTTTCCTTGAAGACAGATTCAAATTGCCGCCTGTTGTATACGCCGGTTAGTGAGTCGTGAGTGGCCAAATACTGAAGGCTTAAATCGGATTGCTTTTTTTCCGTGATATCAATAATTGAGCCGTACAGGTAAGTTCCTTCATCGTTCTCGCGGATCTGGCAAGACAATGAAAACCAGAACTCTGTGCCGTCCCGACGTTTTCCCCGTATCTCTTTTCTGGTGACGTGGCCTTGCTGTGATATCTCACCTAACAATACATGTCTGTCTTCTGGTGATGCGTAAAAGGCTTTTGTGCTTGCCCCCTCGCTAAGCATTTCTTCCTCATTCTCATACCCAAACACCGTGCACATTGCAGGGTTAACTGAAATTAGCTTACCGTCCCAGGTTGATGTGTAGTGTCCTTCAGCGGAGTTTCGGAACAAGTCATAAAAGTGATTTAGGCTAGAAATTATTTCAGCTTGAGAGGAGAGCTTATGTTGATTGAGTACCTGCTCTTTTGTGATGACCGCAAATCCAAAACACAGGAAACCCAAGGTTAAGAAAAACAGCATTCCCATCGCGACATCGACAGTATAAATAAGGTCGCTGAAAAGGTTTTGGGTCACCAAAGCGTAAAACGCAAAGAAAGATAGCCAGGCCAGAATATAAGTGGTGCTGACAACACTACTGCCTTTGTCTTTAAAGATAAGAGCAAGGGTAACGTGATACAAACCCATAGCCGCTGTGAGTATAAGCAGCGTGATTGTGACCATATAAGCATTTACGGTAAAACAGTAAATGGTAGCAGCAATAGGTAGGACATAATTAAGCAGTCTTAAAACGAAAGGCACACGAGAGAACAGGTGATGAGTCACTTTTCCAATACACAGTAGTAATACGCCGAAGCATACGGCGTAAAAATGCTCGCTGGCGTTGGTCAGGCTAGGCCAAAACGCGAGGCCACCCTCTGTAATGAACAGCAACGCAATAAGCACCAATGACGACATGGTTAGCCAGAAGCGGGTAGGAATGCGCTGATATAAGTAGGAAAAAAGAAAATAGAAAGCAATGAGTGCCATCACACCCGACACAGCACCAAGCAAAGTCAGCATATTAGTGTCGTGTTGAGCAAGCAGGTCTCGCTCCCATAGTGACATTGGAAAGTACTTTAGCCCTTCGTCTTTCACTGCGATTAGTAACCGAGCGTCTTGGTATGGTTGAAGGGTGAAAGCAAGCCTGATATTTGGAAGCGGTTGTCTTAACGAATAGTCACCTTTACCGGCTTGATAACGGTACGATTTTATAATTCGCTGGCTGCTGTCTAGAAGATAAATCTGCAAATCATCAACGTTTAGACGGTCGATATTAAGCACTAAGGGAATGGCACTATAGCCAGAGTGGACAAGCTCTGTTGAATACCACACACGTTCTGTTGAAGAAGCCGTTGCTGTAGGTGTTTTTGTGGAACTTCCCGTCAATACATCAAAATAGGTTGCGCTATTAGGTGCAATTGATACCCGTGCATAATGGTTGATGATTTCCCTTTCGAAAGACTCATCGATAACAAGCCGCGGGCTGGCAAAGGCGTTTATACTTAGAACCACCCAACTAATGAGCAAAGCTGCAACGTACTTTGTTAGCTGGGAGATTGGCACTAGCATGATCCTTGAAGCGCTAATTATGTGTTTTCTATAGAATAATACTAGTCTGTCCTAAAAGCCAAACAGAAAGAAAAAGGTGTGGTAATACTTACGTGTTTTGAAGATACTGGTAGATCGCATTCGGTGATTGTTGAGTGCCTACCGGTTCCAGCCAAATCGCCTCGCAAAGCCACTCAATGCAAAGTATGCATTGAAAATTTGTATTGCTGGATTGAGTGGTAACAAGCGCCTGAAAGCGATCGGCTCCCCAATCTGCGTCGGAAAGTGAAAAGTGAAAAATTTCACAAAACTGCTCTGCCCACTGCTGAGTTTTAAGAGGCGTTAAAGGTAATGCAACGCGGATTTCTACGCTTTGTTCGTTAAACACGGCGTGCTGTTGAATGTCTTCTTTGGTGAGATTTTGCATAGAACTTATCAATTCGCTGGTTATTGTAAACCTGCTTGCTTTATAAAGTGTATATAGTACAACACAAAAACAATAGCGTTAATCTAAGCGTATTAAGGACGGGGTATGCTAACACTTCACCATTTAAATAACTCTCGCTCGCAGCGAATTTTGTGGCTTCTTGAAGAGCTAGGCGTAGAGTACAAAATAGAATTCTATCAACGAGACAGTAAAACAAACCTAGCGCCGGATTCATTGCGCGCTGTTCATCCACTGGGACGCTCTCCGGTGCTTACTACGCCGCACGGTGCTATTGCCGAGTCTGGTGCTATTGTGGAATACCTTGTTCGCCACCACGCCACAGACGCATTTTCTGTACCTCAAGACCCAGAGGCACTTCAACAGTATTGGTTTTGGCTGCATTTCGCTGAAGGTTCGCTAATGCCACCACTAGTGGCAAACTTAGTGCTGGAGAAAGCACGTCAAAAAGGTTCGAAGCCTTTCTTTATTAAGCCAATTACTAACAAACTGATAGACGGTATTTTAAATGCCTATTATGGCCCTAATTTAGCGCAGAGCTTACGCTATGTGGAATCTTACTTATCGAAAAATACTTGGTTTGCGGGTGACGCGCCTAGTGGCGCTGATGTTCAAATGATATTTCCGTTAGAGTCGTTGGTAGCCAGCGGGCGTGCGAAAGACTTTACTGCCATACAAGGTTACGTAAAACGGGTTCATGCCAGAGAAGCCTACAAAGCTGCGCTTGAGAAAGGGGGAGAATACGCTTACGCCTAGTGTGTCCGTCTGCAAGGCGTACACCTTTACTTTGTGCAAACCCTGCGGCCAGCTGGAAAACAGAATCTAGTTGGCCTGCAAGCCCTCAGTGCTCTCGATTTATGTAATCATCAATAAGCTGGATAAAAGCCTCACCATAGCGTTCGAGTTTGGTTTGGCCCACTCCACTTACATCTAATAGAGTGTTGCGCGTAGTAGGGAGCTTACACGCCATATCCACCAAAGTGGCGTCGCTAAATACCACATACGGCGGCACTTCATTTTCTTCGGCCAACACTTTGCGTAAGTGCTTAAGACGGGTGAACAACGTTCTATCGTAATTGACCGGCGCTTGTTTTGCTTTTTTCTTGTCGGGCTTAAATTCAAGTCGCGGAACGGCAAGCTGAACCGCTACTTCACCTTTTAGCACAGGCCGAGCGGCCTCGGTTAAGCGCAACGCGGCATGAGCGGTAATATCAACGCGTATAAGGCCTTTATGAACAAGCTGGTTGATAATGTTGTGCCAGTAGCTATCCGACTTATCTTTACCTATGCCGTACGTGGAAAGCTGGTGGTGACCTGCTTCCTGAAGGCGCCTAAGCTGCTTGCCTCGCAAAACATCAATGACATACTGGCTAGAGGCTTGCTGTGAGAGCCGAAGTACACACGACAGTACTTTCTGTGCAATCACCAAACCGTCTATCATCTTAGGTGGGTCTAAGCAAATGTCGCAGTTACCACAGGCGCTGTCACTGAACTGCGAAAAGTAGTTCAGGAGTACTTGTCTACGACAGGTTTGCGCTTCTGAAAAAGCTTCCATAGCCGCAAATTTTTGTAACTCTATTTGGTTGCGCTCGGCTATTTCCCCTTGCTCTATCCACTGTTTTACGCGGGCTGCATCTTTTTCATCAAACAACAATAAAGCTTCTGACTCTAAGCCGTCTCGCCCCGCTCGGCCGGTTTCCTGATAATAGCTTTCAACACTGCGCGGAACATCGTGGTGGACCACATAACGCACGTTCGATTTGTTGATACCCATGCCAAAGGCAACGGTGGCCACCACAATATCAATTTTGTCGTTAAGAAACTGGCGCTGTACCAGCTCTCGCTCGTCGTTATCCATACCCGCGTGATAGGCCGCGCAGCGAAAACCTTGTCTGAATAATTTAGCGTGCAGGTCGTCGACTTTAGCGCGACTGTTACAGTAAATAATGCCGCTACCTTCTTGCTGTTTTACGTAAGCAACAACTTGATCAAAGGCTTTGTACTTGCTCATTACGCGGTAGCGGATATTAGGTCTGTCGAAGCTGCCTTTATAAACCAGCGGGTCGTTAAGGTTTAGCTGCGTCAGTATGTCTGCTTGGGTCGCTGAATCTGCAGTCGCTGTGAGTCCAATAACAGGAATAGAGGGGAAGCGAGATTTTATTTGCCCCAGAGCGCGATAATCCTGCCTGAAATCGTGCCCCCAATGGGAAACGCAGTGCGCTTCATCAATGGCAAATAAGGCAATGTCGGCGTGCGCAAGCGACTGCTGAAAATAGTACTGCATTAAACGCTCAGGCGACACGTAGAGCAAGTCGAGTTTGCCAGCTTGCAGTGCGTCATTTATGCGTGCTTGTTCGTCTGCTTCTAGCGTTGAATTGAGATAGGCAGCTTTTACGCCCAGCGCTTTAAGCTGTTCTACTTGGTCCTGCATAAGCGATATAAGCGGTGACACAACAATAGCGGTGCCTTGGCGCACTAACGCAGGAATTTGATAGCACAGCGACTTGCCACCACCTGTTGGAAGCAAAACAAGTGCGTCTTTACCTTCACATACTTGGTGAATGACTTCGCCTTGACCGTCGCGAAAAGCATCGTAACCAAATACATCTTTTAAGACGGTTTCTGGTGTTTTTACACGTTGCGTTTCTGGCGCTAATTCTGATGGAGCTATTGCAGTTGTCATGGCGCTGGATTTTACGCGTTTTTGGCGACGTCTTCACGGGGCAATTTAAAAAACTAGACTAAAATTCAGCGATAGTCCTGATCAGAGGGGCAGCAGCTCTTATAATTTATTTTGATTCAATATCATTGGTTGGATGAATTTCCGTCAAACTTACGTTCGGTAGTAATGTTGCTTATAAGCACATTACAAATATCAATTCATCAAGGAAAGCGAGTGGATAACAAAACGACTAATAAAGACGAAGCTAAGGGCAGCGAAACACTAAACCATGAACTAATGATTAAACATGTAATTGCGCTTTTTCGTGATACTATGCCGTTTAACCAGTTGCTGGGCTTGGAATTTGTTACTGAAGGAGAGGGGCTGGATACACAGATCTCCCTGCACCTTGATTGGCAACCAGCGCTGACCGGCAATCCAATGCAAAAAATCCTACACGGCGGTGTAACAGCGACTATGCTAGACACCATCGGTGGTTTAGTTTCAATTGTAGAAACCATCAAACAAACCGCACGTGAACACCTTGCGGACCTTCAAGTTAGATTGCCCACCATGGGCACAGTCGATATGCGCGTTGACTACTTAAGGCCGGGAAGAGGCGAGCGCTTTGTTGCGACAGCCACGATTATACGCAAGGGCAGTAAATTAGTGGTTTGTAGAATGGAATTGCACAATGAAAAAGGCGATCATATAGCCTTTGGCACGGGTACATATATGCTGGGATAGCAGTGTCTTAATAGGTTTGCATCATCCCACAATGCCTGTTGTTACGTTGTGTAAAGGAAGTGAGCGGTATTAACGGGAGGTGTAGCATGGCAGAGCCATTACCAGACTTAATTGAAGAGATTGTTACCGAAAGTATGGGTGACGATCCGGCGACCTTGTTAGCCACCCTTGCGGGGCAAGACGAGGTATACATCGCATCACTGTTAGAATCGTTGCCCGTAGAAAAACGTTTGGCGGTATGGGAAGGCATTCCTCGCGACCGTAAGCTCGACGTATTGGTTGAGATGCGTAGCGACCCCCGTGAAATTCTTATCGACAATACGCCGCACGACGAATGGGCATCTATTTTTGCTGATATTGACGCAGAAGATTTACTGGAACTACTCGATTCATTGCCAAAACGGCTTGTCGATATGGCCTATGAATCACTTGATTCTAAAGAGCGTAAGTACTTCAGAGAAGCGACACAATTCCCCGATAACCAAATAGGGCACTGGGTTAACCACGAGCAGTTAGTGTTACCTTCGAACGCGAAAGTGCGCGAAGGGCTACGCTTATTAAGACGTGACATACCTCAGCATTGTGACAGCATTTTTTTGGTGAACCGCTCAGGTCAATTTTCCGCGCTAGTTAAAATTAGCCACCTCTTCAATGCGCAAGATCACGTGTCGCTATTCGACTTGTCGGAAGAAAGTGTGACGACCATTCAAGGGGCGGACGACACTATGAATGCGTCGCTACTTGTTCAACGTTCTGGGCTTGCGTCGCTGCCGGTAGTTGACGAAAACAACAAGCTTCTCGGCCGATTAGATGTGACCTCTGCAAGTGAGTTGGTCAACGAGTTTTACGAACGCCAAGTGATGGCTTCGGCGGGTATGGATGAGGACGAAGATTTATTCTCGCCTGTGGCCAAAAGTGCGAAAAATCGTGCCCTTTGGCTTGGCATTAACTTGCTTACCGCATTTTTAGCCTCGTGGTTTATTGGATTGTTCGAAGGCACCCTTCAACAAGTGGTTGCCCTTGCGGTACTGATGCCGGTAGTGGCAAGTATGGGAGGCATTGCAGGTAGTCAAACGCTAACCCTGATTGTACGCGGCTTGGCGTTGGGGCAGGTCACGCCTGCCAACTTACGGGCGCTGATGGTGAAAGAGCTTAAAGTAGGCGGCGTTAATGGCGTGATTTGGGCCTTGGTAATTGGCGTTGTTGCTTATTTCTGGTTTACCGATGCCATGTTAGGGTTGGTTATCTGTTTGGCCATACTGTTCAACATTGTAGCCGCCGCACTTGCAGGCGTGTTTGTACCTGTAATATTGGACAAGCTGAAAATAGACCCAGCACTGTCGGGGTCGGTCATTTTGACTACCGTAACCGACATTGTAGGCTTTGTAGCCTTCTTAGGTTTGGGCACACTGTTTCTGCTGTAGCACCATTCCCGCGATAAACCTTGTCCTGTTTTTTCATGACGAACGCATCTTAGGCCCCATTGAATGAGCACATTTAGTGGGGCTTTTTCATTTTTTGTTAATTGCGTTTCATTAATTATGCCGCTTGTTACACGTCCTTTGCCGCATTGGAAAGCGTTAAGGGTTGTGAATTCACCTAACCTGATAAACAATACGCGCCTTCTTCCCCCGAATTTCGTTGGAGTCAGTCTTGTCTAAGCAAGCCAGTGCCGCTCAAGTCGGCGTTATTTGTGCAATTGCCGCATATAGCATGTGGGGTGTCGCACCTGTTTATTTCAAACAGTTGATGGTATTGCCGGCAGCTGAAATCCTGATGCACAGGGTAATTTGGTCTGTGGTGCTTTTGGTTGGGCTTATAGCCGCGCTAAAGCAGTGGCCCAAAGTGGGCGCCGCCTTTCGCAATAAGCGCGTTATGCAGATTTTATTCGTTGCAGGGTTGTTACTCGGGGCGAATTGGCTCTTGTTTATTTGGGCAATTAATAACGACCATATTCTTGATGCAAGCCTTGGCTATTACATCAACCCTCTTATCAACGTATTTTTAGGGCGACTTTTCTTAGGTGAAAGGTTGCGTAACTTACAGCGTGTAGCCGTTGGGCTTGCCGTTATTGGCGTGGCTATTCTTATTTTCTCTTATGGCCACGTGCCGTGGATTGCCCTGGTGCTTGCGGGAAGTTTTAGTGTGTATGGCTTATTGCGCAAGCAAGTGGCTGTAGACTCGCTACCCGGCCTATTCATTGAAACTTTAATGCTCTCGCCATTCGCTATTATTTACTGGGTCTTCTTTGGCTCTGAGTACAGTAACTTATTTAATAACGACGCCACGCTAAATACCCTTATTTTAGCGGCTGGCATTGTAACTACCGCGCCACTACTTTGTTTTACCGCTGCAGCAAGGCGCATAATGTATTCAACGCTGGGCTTTTTTCAGTACATTGGCCCAACGCTTATGTTCATTCTGGCGGTTTACCTGTACGGCGAACCGCTTGAAGAGTCGCGCTTGGTGACCTTCGGCTTTGTGTGGTTTGCGCTTATCTTGTTTAGTGCAGATTCGCTAGTTAATTACCGCAGTCAGCGTAAAGCGCGAAAGCTAGCGGTGGAGTAGGGGCTTTTGCGCACCAGTCTTTAATTAAACGTCGGACAGCTAAGCGGCAGTTGATTGAGTGAAAAGCTAAAGCAGTGAAGCTTGCTCTTGCTGAGGAACATCTGGTGGTTCGCACTTCACTTGGTTACGCCCACTATTTTTGGCGGCGTAAAGCTGCTTGTCGGCAAGGCTTAGTAGCTTATCTACGCGCTGAGTGTGGGCGCCACTTACCCCAATACTGCAGGTCACTTTAATGTCGCTTTTAGGCAGTTGAATAATTTCCGCTTCCACCACTTTTCTGAAGTCGTCTAGACGCTCACAGGCTTCTTTTAGTGGTGTTGACGGCATGTATATACAAAACTCTTCGCCACCAAAGCGGGAGATAATTTCGTCCGGAAAATAAAACTCAATAAGGGCCGCCATGGCTTTTAGCACAATGTCACCTGCGTCATGGCCATGGGTATCGTTTATCGATTTGAAAAAGTCTAGGTCAATAAGGGCGAGAGCGTGATCCTCAGACAGGTTTTGGTGTTGTACAGTAACCATGTAGAAGAAGTGGCGCCTGTTAGGCAAACCTGTTAAATAGTCGGTGTTGGCCACACGACGAATTTCTTCAACGCTCTCAATATATTCCACGTTCTGCATCACGCGACACAAGAACTCTTCATGACAGTAGGGCACTCGCAAGAAGTCATTTGCACCACTTTTAATAAAGTGCGCAGACATTAACATGCCTTTGCCTCCAGCAACGCCCATAATTGCCAGCTGCTCTTTCGAAAAGGCTTTTCTTAAACTGGCGACAAAGTGCGTGCCTGTCATATCAGGCAACGTGTTGTCAGTGATAACAAGACGTACGTTTTTGTGTTCAGACAAGCATTGCATAGCGTCTGTAGCCGTTAGGCATTCAAACGCAATAAAATTATGGCGCTGAAGTAATGAAACGGTTTTTGAGCGCAACACCCGATTAGTGCTTACCACGACGACACCAGTAGACTTGTTTTTTTCTAATCGGCTAATAAGACGATTGAGGTAGTCGTAGTTCTGCGAATTTTCTTTGGGAATGTAATCGACAACGTCACGTTCTAGGACTTTATCGCGAATAGCGCTATCTAAACTTTCTGTTGTAGCAATGGTGGGAATGAAAGACTCAACAGTAAAGTCGATGGCTTCGCCTTTTGGTGCATCGGGAAGCGAGTATGCAACAATAGCACACAGAAAGGTTTCCGGCATATTTTGCGAAAACCGTGCTTTGCCTTCTGTCAGCGACGTTGCGCCAACGGGGGTAAGACCAGCCCGGCGTACTAATTTCGCTATAAGTTCAAGGTTGCCTTCACCATTTTCGATGATCAGCACGTGTTGCTGCATACATTTCAACTTAGGTTTAGGCTACCTTGCCTATTAATAATGTTACGCTTTCTCCAGCTTTGCGTAAGCAAGTACCAGCCATTTGCTGCCAAATTCGTCGAAGTTTACTTGAACTCGACCGTGCTCACCACTCCCTTCGTAGTTAAGTACGATCCCTTCGCCAAATTTACGGTGTACAACTCGCTCACCTAAACTAAAGCCCGTTTCTTCAAAACTGGCGTGCGACGTCGCTTGGCTAAAGCGGTTGTGCACGGGCCGCGAAATAGTCGATTTCAGTCTAACCTCTTCAACGCAGTCTGCTGGCATTTCGCGAATAAATCGAGAAGCAGTATGATACTTATCTTGGCCATAGAGTCGACGACTTTCTGCATAAGTAATATACAACTTTTGCATTGCTCTGGTCATACCAACATAGCAAAGTCTGCGTTCCTCTTCCATTCGACCTGGCTCGTCGTTAGTCATTTGGCTAGGGAACATGCCTTCTTCTACACCTGCTAAGAATACCAGTGGAAATTCAAGGCCTTTAGCGGTGTGAATGGTCATCATTTGCACGGCATCCTGGTCTTTATCCGCCTGGGTTTCACCTGCTTCCAGCGACGCATGAGCTAGAAAGGCTGCCAGAGGCGACATTTCTTCGGCTTCTTCAGGCACGATAAAAGTTTTACATGCAGTAACCAATTCTTCTAAGTTTTCTAGACGTGCTTGGGCCTTTTCTCCGCGCTCTGCTTGGTACATGGCGTACAGACCAGACTGGCGAATAGCCTTATCGGCTTGTTGGTCAAGGGGCTCATCTAACGTGGATTGCTCTAGCTCAGTAATTAGCAACACGAAGCTTTGCATAGCATTTAGCGCGCGGCCTTTAAAGCCACCTTCATTAATGAGCAACTGACACGCCTGCCACATTGAACAGTTGTGCATTCGCGCGGTGTCGCGCACTTGCGATAAGGTTTTCTCACCAATACCGCGACTTGGGGTGTTTACTACACGCTCGAAAGCTGCATCGTCGTGCGGGTGGCTCACCATACGCATATAGCCAAGGGCGTCTTTAATCTCTTGGCGTTCGAAGAAGCGCAGACCGCCGTATATGCGATACGCCAGCCCTTCGTGCAGCAAGGCTTCTTCCAGTACTCGAGACTGGGCGTTGTTTCGATAAAGAATAGCGGTATCAGTAAGGGCGTTGCCTTGATTAAGCCAATCTTTGATTTTCGAAACAATAAAGCGCGCTTCATCTAGCTCGTTGAAACCCGCATATACAGAAATCAGCTCGCCTTGCGCGTCTTCCGTCCAAAGTTCTTTCCCTAAACGGCCCGTATTGTTGTCGATAACCGTGTTCGCCGCTTTAAGAATGTTTCCTGTAGAGCGGTAATTCTGCTCAAGGCGAATAGTAGTAGGCTCGTTGAAGTCTTTCAGGAAGTGCTGAATATTATCTACGTTCGCGCCGCGCCAGCCGTAAATAGACTGATCGTCGTCGCCAACAATCATAATGTTATTATTACCACCACTACACAGCATACGAAGCCATGCGTATTGGATATTGTTGGTATCTTGGAATTCGTCTACTAACACTGCACGGAAACGACGTTGATAGTGGGCTAATACTTCTGGGTTTTTAGCCCATAATTCATGTGCGCGTAGCAACAGTTCAGCAAAATCTACCAAGCCTGAACGGTCACAAGCGTCTTGATATGCCGCATAGACTTCGCGCATGGTCTTTTGAATATGATCGCCGTGGGTTTCAATGTGCTGAGGGCGCAAGCCTTCGTCTTTGTTGCCATTTATGTACCACTGAATTTGACGAGGCGCCCAATGCTTTTCGTCTAGGTTCATGGCCTTCAGAATGCGGCGAATAAGTCGATACTGATCATCCGAATCAATTATCTGAAAATTCTCAGGCAAGTTGGCTTCTGCATGATGCGCGCGTAACAGGCGGTGTGCAAGCCCGTGGAAGGTACCAATCCACATATTGTGCAGGCTGCGACCCATCAACGACTCTATTCGGCCGCGCATTTCTTTGGCTGCTTTATTGGTAAAGGTCACTGCCAAAATAGAAAAAGGGGCGATGTTTTCGACTTCCATTAACCACGCAATGCGATGCACTAATACGCGGGTTTTACCACTGCCCGCGCCAGCCAAAACTAGGGCGTTAGATAGTGGGGCTGCTACTGCTTCACGCTGTTTGTCGTTTAGCTCGTCTAGCAGTCGAAATACATCCATAGTGTGGTACCTGTTAGTTGATAGTGTTATACATTCAGCAGCGCGCTATTATGCCACCTGCCTGTTAATTTATACAGTCCAGTTTTTCCCAGTGAAGATAAATTTCAACGGCATTATACGCTCGTGTGCAATCATGATTTTAAGTATTATTTAATGAAAGATACGAGCGCTCTGAACGTTCTATTAAATTAATGGAAGCACTCAGTTAGACGCAGCGAGAGAGCAGAGTGCTTTAACGATGTGTACATGTACGATACGGTTATTAGCTATAACGAATTAATTCGATAAATTGATCGAATTATGCGCTTGGTCGGTATCACATCGGTATTGCATCACATCAAACTCAGGTAAACTTTTACGCGTTCCCTTTTGTCAGCATAGATATGCCCAGCAAGGAACAAGTTTAGATCGCTTACCCAATTTTCTGATAGAACACAGCATTTTTATATAACGGGACATGCTCATGACCGCACTTACAACGCCCATCGATTTTTGGTCTACGCTAAAACAAGAAGCGCAAGTTGTTGCTGAAAAAGAGCCTTTGCTGTCTAGCTATGTGCATGCCAGTGTTCTTGCACATCACAACTTTGAATCGTCGCTTAGTTTTATTCTGTCGAACAAAATGGCAGACGACGTCATGCCTGCGCTCGCCATTCGCGAAGTTTTCGATGAAGCTTACTTACTTGAGCCAGGCATCAGCGAAGCGGCTATTGCTGACATTCTAGCGATTAAGGCGCGGGATGCGGCGGTCAACGATTACCTTACTCCCTTACTTCACTTTAAAGGTTTTCATGCTGTGCAAGTACACCGCATGGCGCATTACCTTTGGGTTCATGGGCGTCATCAGCTTGCTTTATTCTTACAAAGCCGCAACTCGGCAAGCTTTGGTGTAGATATCCACCCTGCTGCGCGTATAGGTAAAGGCGTCATGTTTGACCATGCAACTGGCATTGTAGTGGGCGAAACTGCAGTGGTTGAAGACAACGTATCTATTTTGCAGAGCGTTACATTAGGTGGTACCGGTAACGAGTCGGGCGACCGCCACCCTAAAATTCGCCAAGGCGTGTTAATTGGCGCTGGCGCCAAGATCCTTGGAAATATTGAGATAGGTGAAGGCTCAAAAGTAGGCGCTGGTAGCGTTGTACTCAATAGTGTTCCAGCTCACGTTACTGTGGTGGGTGTTCCAGCTAAAGTGGTTGGGAGACCGGTTTGTCAAAGCCCATGTGAATCCATGCGCCAAAACGTACTAGAAGATAACTCCCACGTATAAAATTGGGGTCAGAGTACATTTCTGCTTTCGTAATAATGGGGTCAGAGTACATTTTTGTCTTCAGCGTATTTGAGCGATTAAATGTACTCTGACCCCATTATTTGAGGGTTATTGTGTTGCCGCCTTTTTCTTTTGATGCGTAGAGTGCCCGATCGGCGCGCTGAATGAGCGTCTCGAGTGTATCGCTTTGCTGCATAAGAGTGACGCCGAAGCTCGATGACAATGACACTTCTGAAATAACGATTGCGTTTATACCTTCACGTACCTTTTCCACCAAATTAAGGGCGTTTTGCTCGCTGATATTAGGCAGAAGCAGTACAAATTCGTCGCCGCCGAAACGGGCAAAAACATCAGCTTTACGCACAATATCCTTCGTCACCTGACTTAATCGGCGCAATGCGTTGTCGCCGTCTACATGGCCTAATTCGTCGTTAATACGTTTAAACTTATCTAAATCAAACATAACGAAATAAAGCGAGCTTCCAGATTCACGGCTCTGAGCCATTTCTAGTGCGCTGCGCTGGGCCAAATACTCCCGCGTATAAGCTTGGGTTAAGGTATCCACAAAAACACGGTCTTTGAGCAGAGCATTGTCTGCTTGTAACTGAGGAATGGCTATACCAAACAACGCGTTGGCTGCAATAACGTTGAGTGCAAACTGATACACTTTGACGTAATCCATTAAGGCGAATATATGCACCAGCAAAACAATGCATAGGCTGCTTATTGCAAGGCTTATAACATTGCGCTTTGTACTTTCAGTACACGCTATCCACATGTGGGTAATGGCGAGAAAAAAGATAGCAAATGCACTGTCACGAGACTGGGTAAGTTTTGCCAATAACATGACGAATAGTATGAGGGCCAAATTGATTGCCACTTTTTTAAAGTAGCTGTGTAAATCGGATGAAGCGCAGTTAGAAAATGCCAAGAGGTCTATTTTAGAAGCCGCACTTATTTTTACTAACAAGCCAGCAAAAAGAGGTGCAAGCACAACAACACCAGCCATATCCCCTATCCAAAAGGGCAGCATCGCATCTTTAATATCCGCCGCTGACATCTGATTAGTGAGAACAAGTGAACCAATGACTAGTTGCGTAGCAACTAACGACGAAATACAGCCGATGATTAAGAACGAGACGATTAATTGGGGTGTGGTGACGTCGGGCTTTCTCAATAGATGGCCGAGAACACTGGCTCCTGCATAGTAAGGGAGCATATGTGCAACGCCGAATAACACGCCGCCCCACATCATTTCTACGTTACTTAACGGCAGCAAGTAGTTATGACCATTCCAGACGGTAATCGCAATGGCGGCCACCATAATAGGCACTACCGCGCGCCAACCTAAAACTAAGAAGCATGCAAGGGTGTAGCCTGCCGCAGGAAACCAAACACTGGCGTGTTCAGTGTATTCAACAATGCGTCCAATTTGCCATATGGCAATCCAAGACAAGATAATAAATACATCTTGATACAAGCCAGACAGTGGCTTAAACGGCCAAAAAGAGCGACCTGTCTCGGCATGTTCATGAACATTCGAGGTTGGCTTATCTACCTTGGACGCTTGTTGCGACCTTGACTTCGAGATAGCAGGTTTTTCCATGAGGACACAAAAACTACGACTCCAGTTTTCAGTGTATAACGAGTGAGCGTTAAAATCTATACGCCCTAAGTGCGGCTCTCTAGACCTTTAAGAATGCGGCTTACTCAAAGGTTAACATCTCGCAAAAGAATGAGTAGTAAAGGTCTGTATTTTCGAGATAAATAGCGCCTAGACAAATTGAATAAGCTCTTCTAATGAATCAAGCTGAACGTGTGGAAGTACTGAAACGGGTTCAAATTTCAACTGCATTGGACGATTACATGCAAACCAAGCCGACTGATAGCCGGCATTAATGGCACCGAACACGTCTTTAATAATATTATCGCCCACATGTAAAATGTGCGACGGCGTTACCTTTACCAGTGAGGCCGCTTCATCAAACATGTTTTGAGCAGGCTTCATGGGCCGTTCCACACTGGCGTGCAAGATCGCCGTGAAATAACGGTCTAATCCTACTTTTTGCGCGTTTACATTGCCGTTAGTAATACCAACGAGCGGTAAATGCTGGCTAAGTTTATCGAGGGTCTGGTGCACATTACTGGCTAATGCAAAATCGCTTCTTGCGTCATAAAAACAATTAAAGCAGCTGTCTACAGCAGCACGTAATGCAGTATCTTCTGTAGGGACTATTGATAACTGGTTTGCTGGCGTGCCAGATAGTGCAGCGCTTAAAACAACGCGACGAAGCTGCCCCATATCAGAAGCCAACCGCGCGTCTTTGGCGATAGCCGCACGTTTAAGCTGTAGCCAATCAAGTGATGTTAGCTTAGCTGCCTGGTGGTGATGTTCAGCAATATGCGCTTGAAGGGCTTGCTCTGCGCGTCGAATAATAGGTTCATTATTGTAAAGGGTGTCATCAAGGTCGAAGGTCATAGCCTCGACGTTATTGATAGACCTGAAAAACTGCATGGGGAAACCTTCTAGTAGCGTTATTTCTTGTGTGCGCGAGGGTGAGCCGCGTCATAAACCTTAGCGAGATGCTGAAAATCCAGATGGGTATAAACTTGTGTCGTTGACAAGTTAGCATGACCTAATAGCTCTTGAACCGCACGCAAATCTCCGCTGGATTCTAATACGTGGGTAGCAAAGGAATGGCGCAGTTTGTGAGGGCTTACTTTTTGTGACAACGACTGTTCGCTTGCCATTTTATCGAGGCGATTAGCGACTTGTCGATTGGATATGCGGGTTTTGCGCTTACTCACAAAGACCGCACTTTCGTAAGGTGATGCGTAGGCAGAGCGTACCTTTAACCACGCGTTAAGTGCTTTTTGTGCGTGTCGGCCTAACGGAAGTATTCGCTGTTTACTTCCTTTACCCATGACCTTCACCGTACCGTCCTTTAGACAGTCGGCCAAATTAAGACCAGTCAGTTCGCTCAAGCGCAGTCCACAGCCATAAAGTAGCTCAAACATAGCCACATCACGTAATTGCATACCCTCATCGTCGTCACTGCTTTTGGGGGAGGCATTAAGAAGCTGCTGCATTTCATCTACGCTTAGTTGCTTAGGCAATGGCTTCCCTTGTTTCGGAGCTTGAATACCTTCTACAGGGTTGCTGAATAGTTGCTGATGATCGATAAGATATTGGCAGAAGGTTCTAAGTGCCGATAGGCGCAATGCTATACTGCGTGGGCTGTGCCCTGACATCTTTGCATCAGCCATTACCCGCTTTATGTCGCTCGGCGTCAGCCCCGACCACTCGTAAAGCCCAAGTAGCTTTGCAACTTCTGTGAGCTGGCGCTGATAATTTTTAATAGTGTGAATTGATAAGCCGCGTTCTACCTGTAGATGTAGCAGAAACTTATCTAGCCATTGCTGGCAAGGCTCGCTTATTAATGCGTCCGTAGACACTACACCTAATATCCCATCATTTCAGGCAATATGATATTAAGCACTTGCTGAAGCTGCTGAAGTAACAAGGTGTCCATATCTGGGGTAAAGTGGCTGGCATCACTGCTGCTTATACCTAAAATACCGAGTTCACGGTTGTCACCAAGCAGCATTAGCGCTACAGACTCCGCAGGGCTTTCTCCGAAAAGAAGCTGGCGTTCGTGCTGAGATAATCGACCAAAGAAAAAGTTGGTATTTTTAAAACGTTTTTCAGTAAATAAGCGTTGCTGTAGTTCGGGGATCGCGTGCGGACCTTTAAAGCTCTTAATGACCGCCGACGACAATTGTAAACGCTCTTGAAGCACATCTTCCAAAGTAAACTGAACTTCGGCAACACTTTCACAGCGCAGAAGCTGCACGTTTAAATCGGTGTAAACGCGATATATTTTTTCGTTTTGTTTAGCGATGCTCACCAGCTGATTGAGTTTAAAATTAAGCTGCCTAACTTTCTTTCGAAGCTGATCGCTTTGAATTTCTACCAGTGAAACACTGCCTTTCTGCTCGTGGGGAAGCTTAATTTTTTCAAGAAGGTCGGGGTGCTCGGCAAAGAACTCAGGGTTTTGCAACAAGAACGCGCGCACATCGGCACTCGACAATTCCGTTGTGTCGTTAAATGGCTCAATCAATTGCGTAGCGTTAGACTGCCCTGATAATTCGCTCATAGATTTATATGTCCGTCGTACACGTGCTCAGCAGGCCCTGTCATTTTTAACACGTTATCTGGGCCAGGCCAGCGTATACGTAAACTGCCTCCGGGTAAGTCTACCCGCACATCTTTTCCTAATTTACCCTGAATCTGGCCAATTGCAACCGCTGCACAAGCGCCGCTACCACAGGCCAAGGTCTCACCTGAACCTCGTTCAAATACGCGAAGTTTAATGTGTGACTCATTGATTATTTGCATAAAGCCAACGTTTACGCCTTCAGGGAAGCGTTCGTGCTTTTCAACAAGCGGACCAATCTCGGCCACATTAGCAGTATCAACGTCGTCGACTTCCATTACGCAATGTGGGTTACCCATCGATGCCGATCCAATGAATAGCGTGCTTTCGCCGACTCGCAATATGTAGGTGTTTTCTTGCTTATTGGCTTTAAGTGGAATATTCGCAGGTTCGAATTCAGGTTTACCCATGTTCACAGTAACCTGACCGTCTTTCTCAAGATACAGCACCATTTTTCCAGCTTTGGTGCTTACGACAATTTTGTTGCGATTAATGAGACCTTTTTGCTTAACAAAGCGTGCGAAGCAGCGCGCGCCATTGCCACACTGTTCTACTTCCGAACCATCCGCATTGAAGATACGATAGTGGAAGTCTTGCTCAGGATCGTAAGGCGGTTCCACCATCAACAGCTGGTCGAAGCCAATGCCGAAGTTTCGGTTAGCCAGTTGCTGAATTTTTTCTTTAGAGAAAAAGACGTTCTGAGTAACGTTATCAATAACCATGAAATCGTTACCCAAACCGTGCATTTTAGAAAATTGAACCTGCATTAAACGCGCATCTATCTTGTTAGTTTGTCTCTAGTTTACGGAAGTTTGTACTCACCTTGCCAGAGATCTTTTTGTTTTTCTCTTTCGCGAACCACAATTGCTTTGTCACCGTCTACCATAATCTCGGCTGGACGACAGCGGCTGTTGTAGTTTGACGCCATAACAAAACCATAGGCACCGGCGCTGCGAACGGCAAGTAAGTCTGTTGGTTCAATGGCTAATTCACGATCTTTTCCTATAAAGTCACCAGTTTCACACACTGGGCCTACTACATCGTAAATACGTGGTGTTGCCGTAGTTTCTTCTTTTACAGGAATAATTTTTTGCCAAGCTGAGTAAAGTGCAGGGCGTAATAAATCGTTCATTGCAGCGTCGACAATGGCGAAGCTTTTTTCTTCACCTTCTTTAATGAATTCAACTTCAGTAACTAAAATACCGGCGTTTGCAGCAATAGCGCGGCCTGGCTCAAGAATAAGCTTTAGGTTTTCACGGCCTACCATTTTTTCAGCCATGGCTTGTGCATAGGCTTTAGGATGAGGTGGTTGCTCGTTGTTATAAGTAACGCCAAGACCACCGCCCACATCTAAATGCTCAATGATAATGTTGCGCTCGGCTAATTCATCAATAAGCAGAAGCAGGCGCTCAAGCGCATCTACAAATGGGCCAATTTCTGTGAGCTGTGAGCCGATATGGCAGTCCATACCAACTACATTTAAATGAGGTAGCGATGCGGCCAATTCATAGGTGGCCAGTGCACGTTCACGGGCAATACCGAATTTGTTCGCCTTCAAACCCGTAGAAATATAAGGGTGAGTTTTTGCATCTACATCCGGGTTTATGCGAAGTGAAATAGGGGCTTTTACGCCCATTTCGCCCGCAACCTGGTTAATGCGGTGAAGTTCAGGCTCCGATTCTACATTGAAACACATAATGCCTTGTTCTAAGGCGAAACGGATTTCGTCGTGTTTTTTACCTACGCCTGAAAATACAACCTTACTTGTATCGCCACCGGCTTCGATTACGCGAGCTAATTCGCCGGCTGAAACGATATCAAAGCCTGAACCTAATTTGGCTAGAGCGCTTAATACACCGATGTTCGAATTCGCTTTTACCGCGTAACACACAAGGTGAGGATGCTCACCAATGGCATCATTAAATGCGTGCCAGTGACGCTCTAACGTTGCACGTGAATAGATGTAAACCGGCGTTCCATGCTGGGCTGCAATATCAGAAACAGCCACTTGTTCAGCATGAAGCTGACCTTGGCTGTAGGCGAAATAATCCACTAGTTCAGCTCTCCAGAAGTAGTTGCGGGTGAAGTGTTATTGGTGTCAGAGTCGGCGCCGGTTTCTGCATTTTCAGAGGACGCTGGTTCAGCAGACGTGTTTTGTGCAGGCGCCTCAGGAATGTAGAGCGCCCCTTTGTAACCACAGCCACATAATGCTGTGAGCGTTAGCAAGAAAACAACTGACTTTTTAAGCACGAAAAATCCCGCGAAGAATACGACAAATGCCGCTATCATCGCATTGCGGCGTTAAATTGCAAGAGCCAATAATCGTTCTTGTGTTTTATCCCCATATCGAACGTTTTTCCAAAGCGCATCGCACAGGCTTTGCGTATCAGAAAAGTCTTTGTTTTTAAGCCAATCGATAAGAATGTTGGGGTTGTCTGGAAAGGCAATTGCTTCGTTGTCAGGAGCTTCTAGCCACTCTTCAACAATGTCGGTATCAAGTTGAAACAGGGTTTGGCATAAATCCAATTTATTTAACGTAAGCACATTCGATAGTTGCTCAAATTGGCCGTGTAAAGGTTTTATAAGCAGCTTCTTGCCCAGTTGAAGTGCCTCACTCGATAGCTCAAACCCCCCATTGGCAATTACGCCGCTGGCGTGCTGTAGGGCTTTTTGAAAGTGCTTCTTAGACGTTGGGTGCCAATGAATATGTCCCACTTCTTTCGCTTCATCGATGTTCGGGTGGAAGCATTCGAAAACCTGATCGCTTAGCGGTTCCAACATTTGTTGAACATCTTCAATATCTTCAAAAGGTAAGTAAACCAGAACGTGACCATTTCCCGAAGACACAATCGGCTTTTCTGCAACGAATGGCGGAATAATTGGTTGGTTGAAGTGATACCAGTGTACACCTAGTTGAATCTCTGTTGGTGCAAACACTTTCATTAGCAAGGAGTCGAAAATCGTGTTGCCACTTTTAGGGACGTCGTAGGCAAATGCAGCCTGATGGCTAATCGAAATAGAAGGTAGACCTTGCTGTTTAGCTGCCCACGCCGTAACGGGCTCAAAGTCATTGACCAGCAAATCGTAGTTGCTGGTATCAAAGGCTTTCACGTCTTTAATAAACTGGCTTACATTTGCATCTTTAACGGTCGCCCATTTATCAACCCGACCTCCTTTGGTGATAAAGCTCAGGCCAGTAAAGGTTCGGTATTCTCCGAATATTTCCATGTCGAAATACTTCTCAGGGGGGCGACCAGTAAACACAAAGTCAACGTTAATGTCATCGCGCTGTGCCAGAGCTGCAGCCATTATTCGCGCACGGGCGATGTGTCCGTTACCGGTGCCTTGCACACCATACAATAATCTCATGCTACCCCAGAATAGAAATGCTCAACGTTGCTATTGTAACGCCTAGAAGCGTCCCTGCGATCACGTCTGATGGGTAATGAACACCCAGTAAAACACGTGAAAGACCAATTAACGCGGCCCAGCTGTAAGCCAATACCGCAAACGATGGATAATAATGAGCCACTATGCTCGCCATCAATGTGGCTGCTGCCGTGTGGCCTGAAGGAAGAGAAAATTTATCAGAAGGCGTGACATGTGCTGTTAAATTCATTAGAAAATCGCAAGGGCGAGGGCGCTTGAACATTTTCTTAAGCAGCACATAAATGGGTAATTCCAGCGCATAAGCCATCAGCGCTGTGTAGAGGAAAAGCTCACCGTGTTCAGGCTCAAATGCCCAAAGCAGCGCACCGATAACAAGGTACAGGTAACCATCGCCGGTTTTCGACAGCCAAATAATACTTCTGCAGTCTCTTTTTTGCGTCAGTTTGTACAGGCGATAAAACAAGTCAGTATCGTATTTGGTCAAGGATTTAATCAACATCGCCTTGTCCCCTATCGGTTAATTACTGCACAGGCTAAAGTTCATCTGTGACCAGTGGGTGACGAAAAAAAGAAACTTTTTTGACAGCGAGCTTCGCTTTTACTTTTGTCCTGGCGAACAGATATTGGGAATGGCTGTAAAAGACAAAAGCTAAGCAAAATATGTGCTCATTTGGGGGAGAGGGGAGCAAGTTTTGATGAGTTTTAAAAAAAGTAGAAAATTCGACGAAAGGCGTGAAATCAAACGTTTGCATTGCCACATTTAATGCTATGCTAGTTTTAGAAGCGTAAGCAGCGCTTTGTTTTCACTTAATTTTAGTCTTCTCAATTTTAGTAAGGCAGAACGATGGAATACAACACATCTGAATTATGCGATTTGTTTGCTGATAGCGTAGACGTGGTAGATCCAATTTTCGCGAGCTTTGGTGGCCGGTATTCTTTCGGTGGTGAAATTACCACAATTAAATGCTTTGAAGACAGAGGCCTTATCGACCGAGTACTTGCTCAGCCCGGCGCTGGAAAAGTACTGCTTATTGACGGCGGTGGTTCTAGCCGTCGTGCACTGTTCGATGCATCCTCTGCTCAAGTTGCAATCGACAACGATTGGGAAGGGGTTGTGATATACGGCAGCGTGCGAGAAGTTGATAGCCTTGCCGAATTAGATATCGGTGTTTTGGCGGTAGCCGCCATTCCAGTAAATGCTGAGTGTGAAAGTATTGGTGAGGTAGACGTGCCCGTTAACTTTGGTGGCGTAACGTTTTTACCAGAAGATCATTTGTATGCTGATAGCACGGGCGTTATTCTCTCTCCTGAGCCGTTAGATTTAGACTAAACCTTTTTGGTTAGCCAAATGCTACTGGTAGCGAAATAAATGATTAATTAAAAAGAAAACGGAGGCCAAAAACCTCCGTTTTTTATCTTTTACTGCGCCAGCTAGGTTGAAGCGAGACTATTTATTCGCTTCTTCGAACACGCTATTCAAATACATGGCAATGCGAATTCCCGCCATCTGCAAACGCTTTTTAGCAGTAGGCAGGTGGTTGTATAAGTAGTCATAGCTCATATTGTTTGCGTCATCAGGATAAATGGTATCGCGAATAGCGGTGCTTTCTTCAATCCACACCATAGGGTCGGTGGTGGCCCAACTGCGAATATCCTTAGCCGTAATAGCTTTTGTTAACCAAGACGTCCACTCTGAGTACGACAGGTCACGCTGATCTAGCATTTGCGAGTCCCACACGCGATGTAAGTTAGAGTCTTGCCAGAAGAAGCGCACTTTTACATCGTTACCGCCACGATCAGTTCCGTTTCCGGCATGAAGCGGCTGATGAAGGTCGCCAATAATATGCACAATGAACTGAAGGGCCAGACGCTTTTCTTCAACGGTGGCGGTGTCGCTTTTTAACGTTTCAGTAAACTGCTTTAACGCGGTAACCGCATCACCTTGCTTTGGTGCGCCAACTTCTTCGTAGGTCTTTCCTTCAGGTACAGATACATAGTGCCAAGGGCTAGCGGTTTTCTGCCAAAATTCGCTGGGGTCAGAACGCATTTCGTCAGCGTGAGTTGAGGCTTCAGCCAACGAACCGTGTGGTAATAACTCCATTAGTGCAGCTTGTGAAAGAGGGCTAAGATATTGCTCGGCAATAGCGCCAGTCACTCGGTGACCGGTTTGCCCCCATCCGAAAGCGGGTGATGAAATACACAATGTAAATAGCGTGCTCAGCGCAACTGCGCAAATCCTGTTTGCAAACGCGAACATGGTTAATCCTCAGAATGTTTGGAAGACTGGTAGCCCCATCTTGCGACAAGAGACTGCTCAATACCTAGGTGGTCTAGTATGCGCGCCACCACAAAATCTACCAAGTCATCGATAGTTTTAGGATTGTGATAAAAGCCAGGCGCTGCAGGCATAATAGTAGCACCCATTTGCGAAAGCTTGAGCATATTTTCTAGATGAATAGAAGAAAGTGGCATTTCACGAGGCACCAAAATAAGTTGTCCACGCTCTTTTAGAACGACATCAGCTGCGCGCTCAATCAGGTTGTCGCTAGCGCCAATGCTAATGGCCGACAGGGTGCCTGTTGAACACGGGCAAACCACCATTTTTGCGGGGGCCGCTGAGCCTGAAGCTACTGGTGAAAACCACTCTTCTTTGCCAAAAACCTTGATTTGGTCTGGCTTTGCATTGCAATGCTCGGTAAAAAACGCGGCAGCGTCTTCGGGTCGCCCGGGAATCTTGACGTTCTCTTCGGTGGCAAACACCACTTTGGCAGCGGAAGAGATTAATACATACACCTGATAATCGGCGTTAACTAGCGATTTCAATAGTGTAAGCGCATAAGGCGCGCCAGATGCGCCTGTGATAGCAAGTGTGACTTGCTTGTCATGTTTCATTGTATAGCCTCTGTAGATGACAAGCATAATGCGCTTGTCTATCGGGTAACACTTCGTTTTATTCTGTCTATTTACAATTTGGACTTCATTTTTAGGGCGTCGAGTAATCGGCCATGAATGCCTTCAAAACCGCCGTTACTCATTACAAGAATATGATCGCCCGGTTGTGCTACGTTGCAAACGCCTTGAACGATCTTCTCAACATCTCTGAAGCAGTGCGTAGGCGCGTTGCTGTGCGCTACCGAATCGACTAACGACCAGTCCATGCCTTCAGGTTCAAAAAGGTAAACCTCATCGGCTTTCTGCCATGAGTTTGCCAGCGTATCTTTGTGCACACCCATTTTCATCGTGTTAGAGCGCGGCTCTAGCACAGCCAGAATACGGGCATTACCCACTTTCTTGCGCAGTCCATCAAGTGTAGTCGCAATTGCAGTAGGGTGGTGTGCAAAGTCGTCGTAAAGGGTGATGTTGTTTACTTCACCCTTTACTTCCATGCGACGCTTAACATTCTTAAAAAATGATAAGGCGTCTATGGCATCAGGTAAGGTAACACCTGCATGGTGGGCGGCAGCGATGGCCATTAAAGCATTGTCCACATTGTGTTGACCAACCAAAGCCCAGGTTACCGTTCCAGCTATAACGCCGTTATGTAATACATTGAATTCACTGCCGTCCTTCTTTAACAGTTCTGCATGCCACTCTTTGCCCAACGATTGGCGAGAAGACCAGCAACCTTTCTTGAGCATATCCTCAATTGCGGGCGTATTGTTAGGTGTAAGAATAAGCCCGTTTTCTGGCACCATGCGAACCAAATGGTGGAACTGGGTTTGAATAGCCCCAAGGTCAGCAAAAATATCTGCATGGTCAAACTCAAGGTTGTTAATTACCAAGGTTTTTGGGCGATAGTGTACGAACTTAGAACGCTTATCGAAAAATGCGCTGTCGTATTCGTCAGCTTCAATGACAAAGAAGGGGCTTTCACCCACGCGAGCCGATACGCCAAAATTCTCTGGTACGCCGCCAATCAAATAACCAGGGTTAAGACCAGCGTGTTCTAAAATCCACGCGACCATACTGCTAGTTGTTGTTTTACCGTGGGTACCTGATAACCCAATGACCCAACGATCTTTTAGTAAGTTATCAAGCAGCCATTGTGGGCCGCTAGTGTAAGGCAGGTTTCGGTTTAACACGTATTCAACGGCGGGGTTACCGCGCGACATCGCGTTACCAATTACTACCATATCTGGCGCTGGATCAAACTGGCTTTCGCAATAACCTTCGGTCAACTCAATGCCTAATGCTTCAAGCTGGGTGCTCATGGGCGGATAAACGTTTTTATCAGACCCTGTTACTTTGTGGCCGAGTGATTTAGCAATAGCGGCGATGCCGCCCATAAAACTTCCACAAATGCCTAAAATATGTACATGCATAGCGCATTCTCAATGAATTATCATGTTATTGGGGTACTGTATCAGAACCCCGTGGCCTATAGATAATTCAATTTTAATCATTCAGTAAATGCCTTAAGCCGTTGTAATACGCTAAACACCTATGAATCTATGATGTGCAAACTGGTATGGTGTGTGTATGACATTTTACGGGCGTGTTCCACTTACCCAAGAACACGGTTACAATCTAATCACAGGTTTAAAACCTGTGTGTGCTTCAGACAAACGCCGGTAAGGAAAGCTGAGCGACTGGTAGCACAACACCCTACACACGAAAAAAAGGCTTACATTCAATGAAACGTTTAAATTCCCAATTGCAACAAGACGGTGCACCGCTTGAGTTAATTTTACTCATTCGTACACTGCTAGCGGGCTGTAAAGAAATTTCTTTCCGCGTGAGTCAAGGCGCACTTGCTGGCGTGCTCGGTTCAACCCTTTCAGAAAACGTACAGGGCGAAACACAGAAAAAGCTCGACGTTATCTCTAACCACATTTTAAAAGACACGCTAAGGGAATCTGGCTACGTAAAAGCCATTTCGTCTGAAGAAGAAGATGACGTTGTGCCGTGTAATCCAGACGGTAATTACTTAGTAAGCTTCGATCCGCTAGATGGGTCGTCAAACACTGAAATTAACAGCCTAATTGGTACTATTTTCTCTATTACCCATGCGCCTCAGTGGATGAAACCAGATGATCCGTCTGCTTTCTTACAGCCTGGAACGCAGATGGTAGCTGCAGGCTATGTGCTTTACGGTCCGTCTACTATGCTGGCGTTGACGACGGGTCGCGGCACGCACATTTATACGCTTGATAAAACCCACGGTGGTTTCCTGCTTACTCACCCTAATATTCAAGTACCTGAGCAAACGTCAGAGTTTTCGATTAATGCGTCGAACCAGCGTCATTGGGAACCTGCAATGCAGGCATACATTGCCGACCTTCTAGCAGGTAAAGATGGCCCTAGAGGCAAAAACTTTAATATGCGCTGGGTAGCGGCAATGGTGGGTGATATCCATCGTTTGCTTTGTCGCGGTGGCATCTTTATGTATCCATTCGATAACAGAGACCCGTCTAAGCCAGGTAAATTACGCTTACTTTACGAAGCCAACCCGATGGCGTTCTTAATGGAGCAAGCAGGTGGAAAAGCAGAAACTGGCACTGGTCGAATTCTGGAAGTTATGCCTGAAGAAATTCATCAACGTGTACCGTGCATTATCGGCTCTAAAGAAGAAGTTGAGATGTGCTTGAGCTACAACGACAACGCGAAATAGCGAAAAAGCAGCAAAATTTAACGAAAAATAAAGAGATTAGTACGACATGGGTCGTAAAGCGTTTTTATTTTGCTGCTGTCACCGTATACTTAACCCAAAATTTCTTATACATCATTGAAAGGACCAAAGAATGAGCTTAAGTGCTATTTCTGCTGGTAAAAACGTACCAGACGAAGTAAATGTGATCATCGAAATTCCAGCACACGCTGACCCGGTGAAGTACGAAGTAGACAAAGACACAGGTGCACTATTTGTTGACCGTTTCATGGCAACTTGCATGCACTACCCAACTAACTACGGTTACGTGAACAACACGTTGTCTGAAGATGGCGATCCAGTTGACGTTCTAGTAATGACTCCGTTCCCACTACTTGCAGGTTCTGTCATTAAGTGTCGTCCAGTTGGCGTACTAAACATGACTGACGAGTCTGGTAAAGACGCAAAAGTACTAGCGGTACCAGTAGACAAGCTTTCTACTATCTATCGTGACGTTAAAGAAATTGCAGACGTACCTCCGCTTCTTCTTAAGCAAATTGAGCACTTCTTCGAGCACTATAAAGATCTTGAAGAAGGCAAATGGGTGAAGATTGACGGTTGGGCAGACGCTGCCGCTGCAAAAGAAGAAATTACCGCAAGCATCGCGCGTTTCGAAGCAGAATAATTCACGCTGCTTTAAATTGATGATACAAAGGGCTGGTGTAATACCAGCCCTTTTTGTATGTGGCTAAAAAGTGAAGATTGAAAACGACAAGCAAAAGCCGATACAAAAAAGCGAACAAAATACTCAACGATAGAGAGCAGTATGATCCACCATAAATTATCCATGACTTCATTGTTTGCTGTAATAATGATGGTTGTAACTTTCAACGCACAGGCAGATGAAGCACCTGCCAAAGCTCCTGTAGAAGTATATTGGGAAGACCTAGTGCCTGAGGGCTTTAATGAGCTCGCGCCACCTTCAGTTCAACACAATGGCGAGATGAGTCAGCTTCAGCCAGATGCACCCGTTGTCGATACCTTTGATGGTAAACGGGTGAAAATCCCGGGTTTTGTTGTGCCGCTAGAAGGTACGGCAGAGCTAACCACTGAGTTCTTACTTGTTCCATATTTCGGAGCCTGTATTCACGTACCACCGCCGCCGTCTAATCAAATTGTTTACGTAAAATTTGAAGAAGGTGTGCGCATAGATAATATTTACGATGCAATTTGGGTAACCGGCGAACTGTCGACTGACGGTTGGAAAGGCGACATTGCGTCTGTAGGTTACCGTTTGAAAGGCGAAGCCGTAGAAGGGTTTTAAGCATTAAACGTTTAAAAAGGACATCAGGTGTTTACAGGATTATCAGCGTTTCCCATTACTCCATTCAAACAAGAAGCTATTGATTATAAAGCGTTTAAAGGGCTTGTTGATAATTTGGCTTCGGCGAATGTAGATTCAATTTGCGCGATAGGCTCTACTGGGCTGTATCCTTATCTAACGCGAGAGGAAAAGTACGAGGTAGCAAAGCTCGCCGTCGACCACGCAAAAGGCATCCCTGTTATGGCAGGTGTTGGGGCGCTGCGCACCTATGACGTGCTAAAAAACGTTGAAGCTGTGCAGCAAGCAGGTGTTAATGCTGTGCTGTTAGCACCCGTTTCCTATCAAGTGCTTAACGAAGAAGAAGTGTATGGCCTATATGAAGCAGTGAGTCACGAGGTATCTGTGCCTATCTGCGTTTACGAAAATCCTCGTGTGACTAATTTTACCTTCAGCGATGATTTATACCGCCGCATAGGAAAATTACCGAATATCGGAGCGATTAAAATACCCGGCACTCCATTTGCCAAAAGCGCTAGCATGGATATCTCACCCTCTGGAGCAATCAATAGCGAAGGCGCTCGCCGATTAGCATCATTGCGAGAGATAGTGCCTGCACACATTGCAATAGGCGTGAGTGGTGATAGTTTTGGCGCGGCAGGAATGAGTGAAGGTTGTGACCTTTGGCTTTCTGTTATAGGGGGGATATTCCCGCGAACCGTAATGCGCATAATCGACGCCGCTCAGTCTGGTAATGCTGTTGATGCACAGGCTCAGTCACAAGCGTTAAGTGGAATATGGAGCATGTTTGCGCGCAATGGCGGCGGCTTGCGTGTGGTTGCAGCCGCGGCAGAAATTTTGGGCTACTGTGAAACGCCTAGCTTACCTGCACCCTTCTTACCTATCGACAAAAATGAGTACAGCGAGCTAGAGTACATCATCACGAAGTTATCGTTAAGCTAGCCCTGCGTATAAATCTGTTCAGCGCGGTTAAACAGAAGCCAAGACGTTAAAATGTACTTGTCATTACTTTTTGGAATTTGGCCGCGATGCGTGTGAGTAAAATAAGCGGGCGCAATCACCATTCTGCCAGCTTTGGGTTTAACCGCACGGTTTTGGTAGTAAAACTCCGTCTCGCCGCCTTCTTCCACATCGTTTAAGTAGTACATAAACAGCAATACGCGATGCAGTGCATCGTTATGTTGAAGCTGTGGATAGACTTCTGAATGCCAGTACGGGTAGCCACCATTGCCTGCGGTGTAGCGCTGTGCATTTACATCGCCGACCCGAAACAGGTAATTTACCAAATTTGCCAAATTGGGTTTACCCACTTCATCAAAATTTTCACCTGTTACTTTTACCGGTTCACCAGTTTTGGGATGGCGTACGGTCAAGCCAATAGGCCCAACAAGCGCAAAGTAGTACTTTTCAATGTAGGAGACCAGCTGCTGCCCAGTGTGCTGCATCACTTGCTGAAATAAGTCTTTAAATTCCGGGTTGCGACTTATCGATACATCCATGCTGCGCTTTTTATCTAAGTCGACGCCACCACCGGTGCGGCCTTGAGACAAATTAGGGCTGCTTTCAAAGCGTTCCATGAGTTGTTTGCACAGCTCTGGTGGTAACACATCATCAATAACTTCAATTAAATCGCTCATGGATACCTCGTACTGCGCTTTATTACTGATTTGGTACTTCTTTAAAGTGAGATTGTAGTTCTGATTTCACTTTATCCGGGATAGGCGCAGAGCGCTGTGTTTTATAGTCAAAATGTACCATGGTGGTAATGCCTGTTGAGCACAGCTTATCGTCTTGCCATAACTCTTGAAACACGTCGAATGCACTATTGCCTAGCCGGCTAATGTAGGTTTTAACCGTCACAGGTTTGCCATAAAAAATTTGAGCTAAAAAATCGACTTTGTAGCTGGCTAAAATTAGCGGCCAATTTTGTAAGTCTAGCTCAGGGGTAAACATTCTGAAAATAGGCTCTCTGGCTGCTTCAAACCAAGCGACTAATGCTGTGTTACTTACATGCTGTAAGGCATCTGTTTCACAAAAACGTACGTCGAATGACGTAACTAATGGTACTGAATGGCTCATATTTTTTTAGTAGGGTTCATTGTTTATTTAGCTTTCACTCTAGCATTATGCCGCAGCTATTTCAGTCATTTATCAAACAGTAATTGATTCGGTTGGAAAACATTTTTAACACCTAACCAAAACATACATATTCAAAAATAAGTTGATTTATGAAAATTTTTGCGCAAATATTTGCATAAATGAGTTTGAAGAAAAATCACAAGGTGCCTATTTATGATCAGAAGTCCTCAGTTTGGCGCAATACTTTTGCGTGCTAGCGAGCTTATTGCAACTCAAGGCCAAGAGGTATTTGAAGCGCTTAAAATTAGTCTGCCTGCAAATCGTATTTCTCTAGTACTGGCGATTCATACTCAAGGGCCTCTTTCGTCAACTGAGCTAGCAAGTCACATTGGCCTTTCACGTCAACTTATTGAAAGTCGGTTGAAGCAAAGTGTTGCAGATGGCTTTTTTGTTTCTGTGCCAGATGAACGAGACTCGCGAAAGCGTGTGTACGATATTGCGCCTAAAGCAAAGGCCGAGGCAGAGCAGATAGTGACGATAATGCAAGAATTTGAAGACGTATATGATGCCCTTTGGGAAGAGATAGAGGTAAATCTTGAAGCCTCTCTCAAAAGCATGGAGCAGGCGCTAAAAAAACAATCGCTTCTTACGCGCTTAAATGAACAATTTCCTTATCACTCCTATTCATAATAGGGAACATTATGATTTATCGAATTATTTTATTGTTGTCACTACTTCTTCCACTAAGCAGCTGCGCACAAAGCCAGGGTTTCAATACGAAAGAAAGCTGGCAAGCCTTTGTTCAAACTGTTGAAGATAACTACGCCTACTTAGATAC
Source organism: Alteromonas sp. DY56-G5 (assembly GCF_041414725.1). Lineage (NCBI taxonomy): Bacteria > Pseudomonadati > Pseudomonadota > Gammaproteobacteria > Alteromonadales > Alteromonadaceae > Alteromonas > Alteromonas sp. DY56-G5. Next base: position 96,743 of record NZ_JANHZQ010000005.1, read on the forward strand.
GGCACCTACCGACTGGGAAGCTTTAAAAGCGTATTACCAACCCCTTGCAATAAACGCGACAACGCAAGAGGAGTTTGTCGACGTATTGCAGGTGGTGAAGCAGTTTTTTATCGACCCGCATTTTAACGTATCACCGCTAAACGAAACGGACTACAGCGTCACGCCAACGGGGTCTGATATTTGGGTGGAAAAGCAGGGTGATGACTTTGTTATAACACGTATTAAAGCGGGCAGTGCTGCTGCCAATAGCCAGTTAGCCTTAGGTGACGTGATTGTGGGCATTGACGGCGAGTCTACTGAAGTCGCAATACATCGCGTTTTTGGAAACACATCGCTACCGATTACTGACGCACACAAAACGTGGGCGGTTAACGTGGCTTTAGGTGGGCGTCGCAATCAAGAAAGACACATTGAAGTGGCGTCTGATTTTGATGATGCCAAACGCGTGCAATTAGCAGCTAGCTACGCTGCTATTAATCTACTTCGAACAAAAGCTCCTCTGATAGTTAAGCAGAAAGAGGGAATAGGGTACATCCGCTTTAATAATAATCTAGGTAATTTTGAAACCGTTCGTGCGTTCAAAGAAGCCCTTGAGTCACTTGAATCAACACAAGGGTTAGTGATTGACCTGCGCAATACGCCGAGCGGGGGAAACACTGGCGTGGCTGAGCCTATTTTGGGGCACTTTGTAAATGCCAAAACCGCATATCAAGGTTACAAAATTCAAAATGCGGGTAAACCCTACCAAGAAGCAGAGCTACACTTGGCCTATGTTACCCCTTCATTACCTTATTACAGTAAGCCAGTAGTGGTACTCGTTGGTCATTGGACCGGCAGTATGGGAGAAGGTATGGCTATTGGCTTTGATGCCATTGGTGCAAAGGCGGTAATCGGCACACCCATGGCTGATTTGCTTGGCGGGATAAATCAATTTCAACTACCCGATTCGACCATAACTTTAGAGCTGGGTTTTGAACGTCTTTACCATGTGAACGGCTCATATCGAGAGGACTTTGTGCCACAGGCGGTATCTTGGGACGGGCATACAGCCAGTGACTCAGAGTTAAATGCTGCAATAGCTCTATTAAAAGCAATATAGCTCAATTACATACAAAGCTAGAAAGCACTTTCGTATTTACTTACAATCCGCTTCTAACTTTTTGAGCGAACATACTATGACTGCGATTGGGATTGACTACGGTACATCAAATTCTGAGGTTGTGTATTTTGATGGAACGGCCCATCAGCACATCAAACTCGACCCGTTAGATAAGAAGGGCAATAAAATCCGTTCTTCGGTGTTCATCTATTTTGAAGATGAACTGCCGCCGCCTCCTGATGCCATGGTTGAAGCGAAAGTGGCGCAGTTACAGCGCGTTATCAGTGAGCAAATAGATAAGGCGAAGGACGGCTATTATTCGGCAAAAGATCCAAAAGAACAGGCGATGTATAGCGACCGTATCGACTCGCTGCGCGGTGATTTGCACAACAAGCCTGCATTACAGCGCAAAGCTATTGCACAATTGATGCATGCCATGTCGCTAGACGAAATTCCTTTGCTGCGCTTGGTAGAGCACGGTAAGTTTGCGTTTGGTGAAGAGGGGTTTAGGCGCTTTCTTAAAATGCCTGATAAAGGCCGTCTAATTTATTCACCTAAGAACTTTCTAGGCGCCTCGCTAGACGGCGATCAAAAACAAGCGTTCATCGGTATTATTGCTAAGCAGTTGGCGTATTTTAAACAGTGCGCAGAGCAGCAGTTAGGCAAGGTTGTTAATAATGCGGTTATTGGCCGTCCTGTTAAATTTCACGGCACCCGCGGTGAAGAGGGGAACGCGCAGGCCATACAAATTATGACTGAAGCGGCGACGAAAGCCGGATTTACAGGGGTTAATTTCCTAGATGAACCTATCGCCGCGGCGTATAAAATTGAGCAAACCCTACCAAGGGATACCACTACGCTGATTGTAGATATTGGTGGGGGTACCACGGATATTTGCTGTATTAAGCTTTCTCCCGAGCGTTCCAACCAGCTTGATCGCAAAGATGATGTTCTATCGGTAACAGGCAGACGTTTAGGCGGTATGGATTGCGACAAAAGCTTGGTGCTTAAGGCTATTGCCCCAGAAATGGGAATGGGCCTTAAGATGATTAACGGGCTTCCTGTTCCGCCCACGTACTTCTCTGATATGTGTGCGGTTGATAACATTCCTGCTCTTACTCGCTTTTTCTCTGACGATTACGGGTTAGATATTTCTCAAACCATGTCTGTGATTAAAGAGCCTGCCCAACTAGAACGCTTGCTTATCGTTCAAGAGAACAAGTTGTCTGCCCGTGTGGTGAACTCGGCTCGATTAGCCAAAGAATTACTGTCGAGTAAGCAGAATATCACCTTGCCGCTACACTACATCGAAGATGATTTTGATGTGGAGATTTCGCAAGAGTCACTTAAAAAGGCGTTAAAACCGTGGATTGATAAAGTGAAAGCACTAGTGGTGGAATGCTTGGAAAACAGCAGTGAAAAGCCAGAAGTGGTGATGATTACAGGTGGTATGAGTTTATCACCAATCGTCGTTGATGCGCTGTATGAAAACCTGCTTACCGGTTTACCGCGATTAGAGAATGACGCCTTCAACTCGGTGTGCGAAGGATTAGCTATTCAAGCGGCGAAACACGCGTAAAATCGCGCACTTTGTTTAGATAAGAAATGCTAAGCCTTAGCGTAGTAACCCATACTACGCTAAGGCTTTTTTGATCAGTGCTTAAGGATATTGTGTTCTTTTAGATAAATCGCGATGGCCTCAGGCGACTCGAAGGCTTTTAACAGCATTTCTTGTGCGCGTGCTTTTACATCATTGTCTTCTGATGATGACAGTAGGTGATACCATGTTTTCACTAAGGCTAATGGCGGCGTTTGGTTCATTAGTTGTCGCTCCAGCAATTCTTACTGCAAAAATACACAAAAATCATCGTAACGTATGATTTGCCAATACAAGCTCTGACCAGCAAGGAAAAACGTGTAAATAAACGTCAACGAGCACTTCTTACAAGCTGCTGTGTAAATTACACAGCAACAAAATAGAAAACGAGTGCACTTTACGCTAACGGATTTACCTCGTTACCGGCTCAAGCTTGTGTGAGCATGGGTTTCAGGAATCGACCTGTATGTGAAACTTCTTGTTGTGCCACATGCTCAGGTGTTCCTTCTGCAATAATCTGGCCACCTCCGGATCCACCTTCCGGTCCAAGGTCAACAATCCAATCTGCGGTTTTAATCACATCTAGGTTATGCTCAATAACCACAACGGTATTACCGTGATCGCGCAGTCTGTGAAGGACGGCTAATAACTGTTTAATATCGTGGAAGTGCAACCCGGTGGTTGGCTCATCCAAGATATAGAGTGTTTGCCCAGTGTCTCTTTTTGACAACTCTTTCGCCAATTTCACGCGCTGCGCTTCACCACCTGATAAGGTAGTGGCTGCTTGGCCTAGTCGAATATATGACAAGCCCACGTCCATGAGCGTCTGCAATTTACGTGAAATAGCCGGAATAGCATCGAAGAACTCACGGGCATCTTCCACCGTCATTTCCAACACTTCGTGAATGTTCTTATCTTTGTACTTTATCTCAAGGGTTTCACGGTTATAGCGTTTGCCCTGACATACGTCACAAGGCACATATACGTCTGGCAAAAAGTGCATTTCCACTTTAATTACGCCGTCACCCTGACACGCCTCACAGCGACCTCCTTTCACGTTAAAGCTAAAGCGACCAGGCTTGTAACCCCGTGAACGCGACTCTTGAGTGCCGGCGAACATTTCACGAATTGGAGTGAAAATGCCAGCGTAAGTCGCTGGGTTAGAGCGCGGCGTTCTGCCGATAGGGCTTTGGTCAATATCGACCACTTTGTCTAGCTGGTCTAATCCGGTCATCGACTTATGCGGTGCCGGTTCAGACGTGGTCGCCTTGTTCAGCTCACGCTGCGCTATTTTGTAGAAGGTGTCATTAATCAGCGTTGATTTACCCGAGCCCGATACACCGGTTACACAGGTCATTACACCAGTAGGTATCCGTAAATCAACAGACTTCAAGTTGTTGCCGGTAGCGCCTAAAAGCTCTAGCCACTTGTCGTCTTTTACCGGCGTGCGTGTTGCAGGAATATCAATCTTCTCTCTACCAGATAAGTACTTTCCAGTAAGTGAGTGTTCACTGTTTTTGATATCTTCAAGTGACCCTTCGGCGATAATCTCACCACCATGCACACCCGCCCCCGGGCCAATATCTACAATGTAATCGGCTTCGCGAATGGCATCCTCGTCGTGCTCTACAACTAACACTGTGTTACCCAGGTCACGCAAGTGCGTAAGCGTGCCAAGTAAGCGTTCGTTATCCCGTTGATGAAGACCGATAGAGGGCTCATCCAGCACGTACATAACGCCCACTAGGCCTGCGCCGATTTGACTTGCCAGTCGAATGCGCTGAGCTTCACCGCCCGATAGGGTATCGGCGCTGCGCGACATAGAAAGATAGTTAAGACCTACGTTTACCAAGAAGCGCAAGCGGTCCATGATTTCTTTCAAAATCTTCTCGGCTATCTGAGCACGTTGACCTTCAAGTTTCAGTGTCTCGAAGAATCCGTACGCATCCGCAATCGACATGTCAGCAATGGCTGGCAGGTTGGTGTCTTGTATAAATACATTACGTGCTTCAACACGCAGACGCGTGCCGTTACAGCTACTGCAGTGCTGTTGGCTTAAATATTTTGCTAGCTCTTCACGCACCGAGTTTGACTCGGTCTCGCGATAGCGACGCTCCATGTTAGGGATAATGCCCTCAAATGGATGCTTGCGCTCCATTACGTCGCCACGCTCATTTATGTATTTAAACGACAGCGACTTGCCTTTAGACCCGTAAAGCACAATGTCTTGGTGCTTTTCATCGAGCTCTTCAAATGGCGCGGTAAGGCTAAATTTATAATGGTCTGCTACTGCCTGTAGCATTTGAAAATAGTAATAACTGCGCTTGTCCCATCCGCGAATAGCGCCGCCAGACAGACTCAATTCGGTATTGCCGACTACGCGTGCGGGGTCAAAGAACTGTCTTGTGCCTAAGCCGTCACAGGTAGGGCAGGCGCCCGCTGGGTTGTTAAATGAAAACAGGCGCGGCTCTAACTCACTGATGCTGTAACCACAGTGTGGGCAGGCGAAATTAGCAGAAAACACAATTTCTTCTGCGTCTTTATCGTCCATATCAGCCACAACCGCGTTGCCGCCAGCAAGGCTAAGCGCCGTTTCGAATGATTCAGCCAAACGCAGTGCCATATCGTCGCGCACCTTAAAGCGGTCAACCACAACTTCAATGGTGTGCTTCTTGTGCAAATCGAGAGGCGGCGGATCAGATAGGTCACACACTTCACCGTCGATTCGCGCGCGAATAAAGCCCTGAGCAGACAGGTTTTGCAGCGTCTTAACGTGCTCGCCTTTTCGCTCTTTAACAATAGGTGCTAGCAGCATTAACTTACTGCCCTCGGGCATCGCTAACACTTTATCGACCATTTGGCTGACCGTTTGCGCATCTAGCGGCACATCGTGGTCAGGACAGCGTGGCGTACCCACTCGCGCGAACATTAAACGCAGGTAGTCGTATATTTCAGTGATGGTACCCACCGTTGAACGAGGGTTATGTGACGTTGATTTTTGCTCAATGGATATTGCAGGTGACAAACCCTCAATATGATCAACATCGGGTTTTTCCATCATAGAAAGAAACTGACGAGCGTAGGCAGACAAAGATTCAACGTAACGACGCTGACCTTCTGCATAGAGCGTGTCAAATGCAAGAGACGATTTGCCCGAGCCGGAAAGGCCGGTAATCACCACCAGTTTGTCTCGTGGCAGTGTTAAATCGATGTTTTTCAGATTATGGGTGCGAGCACCGCGAATTTCGATTTTATCCATTGAAGCCTAAATGAGAGTTAAAGAATCAGTATGCCATAGGTGTCAAGTAAAGTGATATGACAATCAAGTTATACTGTGAGTGGAGAGAGCAGATCACCTCGCGGAAACAAGCTCACGAACACAACATCCGAACTGCATTGTAAAATGGTGATTTTATCCCCACTTTTAAACCCCTTAAGGTGCGAAAGGGCCAAATCAATCTCATCAGTGAGAAAAGTACCAATTGTATTAATCGAATTTAAGGTAAGTGGGCAATTGTCTATGCGGACTGGTATTATGCTACACTTCGCGGCCTTGTTATTATCGCTGCAGAAACAGGTGTTCTCTGCGCACGATTTTGTTTTTTGATTCTATTTATTGAGGGACACAGACGCTTTGAACGCTTTGGAATTGCGCGCCGCGCTTGCACTCGCCTCCGTTTACGTATTACGCATGATGGGGTTGTTCATGGTTATGCCTGTATTGGCTGTAGCCGCAATGGACTATCCAGATTACTCGCCGCTGTTGGTAGGGCTTGCCGTGGGTGGATATGGCCTAACCCAAGCTGCGCTGCAAATTCCTATGGGTATGATGTCTGACAAATGGGGGCGTAAACCCGTTATTTTGCTAGGGCTTGCTGTATTTGCATTAGGAAGCTTTGTAGCAGCAAACGCCGACAGTATGGCCATGATGATTGTTGGGCGTATTCTCCAGGGCGCAGGGGCTATTGCAGGCGCGATAATGGCGCTAGCTACCGATGTAAGCCGGGAAAGTCAGCGAGCCAAAGTGTTAGCTATTATAGGCATAGCCATTGGCTTTTCATTCTATTTAGCCGTTATTTTAGGGCCTCTTATTGCGAACAGCTACGGGCTTGCGGGTGTGTTTGGTATTACTGGTATTCTGGCCATTCTTTGCATGCCGCTGGTTAAGTGGGTAGTGCCAAACGGTGTGCAGCTGAGCAGTGGCGATACACTCCCACAAAAAGACCAGCTAAAGCGCTTAGTCTTCTCTTCTCAGTTATGGCGTTTAAATATCAGCGTGATGATTCTACACATGATGATAACGCTGTTGTTTGTTCAACTGCCCGTTACGCTACTGAATTTTGATATGACGCTAGACAGTCATTGGACGGTCTACTTACCCGTTTTAGGCGCGTCAATTGTAGGTTTAATTATCATGATGGGAGCAGCAAGAGGCCGTACGCCTAAATCGCTCCTTGTAACCGGCGTTGTATTAATGGGCGGCGCGTTTTTGGCGCTGAGTTTAGAGGACCATAGCTGGTGGTGGGTTACCGCGGCCGTAGTGCTTTTCTTTACCGGCTTTAATTATTTGGAAGCGAATTTCCCTGCATTGGTGTCGAGCATTGCGCCTGCGGGACAAAAAGGAACGGCCATGGGCCTCTACGCCAGTTTTCAATTTTTCGGTGCGTTTTTGGGCGGTGTAATTTCAGGTTTCGTCACCGATATTTGGTCGCAAGAGTTAGCTTATGGCATTGGTGCTGCTAGCACCCTGCTTTGGCTTTTTATTATTCTTGGTGTTAAAGAAGTGAGCCGGGTTAAGCGTGTGATGATGAATGGAGATTTTGATAGTTCAAATGTTTCCAGCATTGAAGCCGAGCTGCTGTTAGTGCCTGGTGTGTTGGAAGTGACATTAAACAGTCAAAATAACGCGGTATACCTGAAAGTTGATCGTGATTTTGATGCGGTAAAAGCGCGAGACGTGTTGTCTGCATAGTTGCTTATTTCATTGCAACCATGAAAGGTTAGCATCACACTATTTTTGAAACGGAAGCGAAGACCATGATTGACCTAAGCAGCTACAAAGCCATTATTTTTGATATGGATGGCACCTTGGTCGATTCAATGGGCGCGCATATTGATGCGTGGCAGCTTACGTGCGATGCGTTTGGTTATCCCTTCGACCGAGACTACCAATACAGTTTAGGTGGTGTTCCTACCTTTGAAACTGTACATCTTATGAATGCAAAGTATGGCAAAAGCCATGATCCAGCAGAGGTTGCTTTATATAAAAAACAGGCGTTTGAAGGGCTAGACCATGTGCCAAGGCTTATCCAAGATACCCTGGACGTGTTTAACCATTATAAGGGAAGCATGCCCATTGCAGTGGGGACAGGTTCAGATAGGCAGCACGCGCAAATGGTGTTAAATGAACACGGCCTGCTAGCCCAATTATCTGCGCTGGTTACTGCCGATGACGTCACTCAAGGTAAACCTCACCCTGAAACCTTTGTGCGTGCGGCAGAATTAATGGGTGTAGCACCACAGCATTGTGTGGTGTTTGAAGATACCGACATGGGACGAAAAGCGGCGGTTGACGGCGGCATGGCGTGCTTTATGGTCGATAATACGCGGCTTATCTACTGAATCTTACCCTGATTGAAAATTCGAGCTTAGGGCTTACGCGCACTCAATCGCGTTCACTATATAGTTTCTTAGGCTTATACCGCCTCTAGTTCGCTTAGCGCATTTCCGCAGTTGTGTAACAGTGAAGACTTTATACGTTTGGTGGCATCATCAATGGCGGTTTTCATTGCATCGATAGCAATCTGATTGCTCTCTTTTTCACTGACACTGGCGTTCACATTCATGCTTTGCCCTCTGAAGGTGGTGGCGGGTGAATACTCATCGGCATAGTCAGGTTTGTACTTAACATTGAGCACCACGGTGGCAACCATATTACTTCCTAAGCTTTTTATAAACGCGCGGTTTAGTACTACTTTCACGCTGTTGGCTGCTTCAATATCTGGGCTGACATTCATCGCTTCTAAACTTTGCTGTAACAGTGAATAGAGCGTGTCTTCTGTTACATTACTGCTTCCAACGAGCAAGTCTTTACTCGACCGTATGTCGATTAGTTCTGCCAAGTTAATTGGACAAGCTTTCGCTTTAGACATGGTTAGCTGATAGTCTTTTCTCTGCGACGCAGGAATTAATGATGAGTCAAGCTCGGGTGGCGTAGACTCGCAGGCAATAAGCAAGGGTAGGGCACAGCAGGCAACAATAAGCCGAGCTGGTGATGTAGCGTAAGACATGGAAAATGTTCTACTTTTCATTAAATTATTTTTGTTTTATGCAGATAAATTATGCAAGTAATATTGTCTTTAGTATAAGAAAGTTTGTATCGCTAAGAAACAGAACAACTGTTGCAAACTGTTACAGCTTGTTTAGCATAGGTGTGGGACTGTTGATTTTGCTGAGCGAGTTTTTGATCAGCGACACAACCATTACACCTATGTAACCTGAATAAAAATTTCGCCATAACCATTCAACACGGACAGTTCTTTAATGATGAGCTTAAAAAACGCGGTAATCAGTGTAGTTGCAAGTGTGTCACTTATTGGGTGCGCAATTAACGTGTCCCCTTCGGCCTTCTTTTATCAAGATACTCAGCAAAAGCCCCTTGATACTACGAAGCTACACGCGGCTATTCAAAAAGACAAAACCTCAGCGGGCATAACCCGTGTTGAAGTTAAAAATGAAGCTGGGTTAACTTTGAGAGGCGTTGCTGTTTCTTACCCTGACCCTATTGTTAACATTGTTTTCTTTGCAGACAATCGTATGCCTGTAAGCGAAAACAACAGCGTTATTCATAGACTGGGTAAGTTGCCCGCTAATATATTGTGGCTCGATTATCAGGGAGTAGGAGCCAGTGATAAAGCGAAGGACTTAAGTATTAACGCTATTAAACAAGATGCGTTAACCCAGTTTGACTATGTAGAAAGTGCGTTTGACGCCTCAATTCCCACTATCGTTCACGGCCGAGGTATAGGCAGCTATTTCGCAAGCTATGTTGCTGCAAATAGAAAGATAGACGCTTTAGTCTTAGACGGCGCTTTCAATAACATCTCTGATTTAATTGCCAACATGGTGCCAGGCTTCTCTAATTCATTCACAAACATGAAGCTTCACGATGAAGTTCATAGTATGCAAATAGCCCCAATCTTGCGTCACTATGAAGGACCACTATGGCTGGTGGTGGGTGAGGAAGACAAAATAACGCCTTACCCGATTAGTCAGCAGCTATTAGAAGATGCATCAAGTAGCGAAAAGTATATTTCGGTCATTCCTGGTGCGACGCACAACGCAACGCTAAAAAGTGACTATGCCATACAAGAGTACAAACAGTTTTTAGCAAGATTCACTCAGTAATAGAAACCTTACTCGTTGTGGATAAGTAGTGGAAAACCTTGTTGGTAAGTCTGTTAATAGCCATATAGAACAACAGATCACGATCTTTTCATTACTTTCTGGTCGGATCACGAAATGTCAGTTAAATCAAGCGCTGTAGAGCAACTGTGCTCGATCTTAATCTTTTTTGATCGTAAAGCTGTGCAGGATCAGGCAATTTTGCTCTTTGGGGATAAAAGTTCGAGGCAAAACGATCAAGCGGGTATTTTTGTCAATAGTTTGGTGTCATGAAATTTTTAGAATACAGTTGCTCAACTATACATCGAATTACGATTAATCATCCATCAAACTGGCTTGTAAGTGATTAAATAAAATACCCGCCATAGGCGGGTATTTTTTTGGTCTATTAATTTCTGAAAGGAAAGCGAACAGCTAAACCCTAACCATTGAATCTCGTTTTACTACTGTAGGAGTATATTTAAAGGTAAGCCCATCTTCTGGTTTGCTTCCCGATGCATACTTTAACGCTAGCTCTGCCGCTTTTGCTGCCATCATTTCTACTGGATAACGCAGAGTCGTTAATTTAGGACGACAGTACTTTGCTAACAGCACATCATCGTACCCCATCACAGAAACTTGTTCTGGAACTGAAATACCATGGTCCTGCAGCATGGTCATAGCACCAGATGCCATAGCATCGTTATATGCCAAAACAGCAGTGAATTTTGCACCAGTAGCAAGCAAGTTTTGCATTGCCAGTTCACCACCTTCCTGATCGGGCGTAGCATATTCAATCATGCTTTCAGGCAAGCTTAAATTCGCATTGTTAACTGCGTTTCTAATCCCTTCGAGGCGATGATTAGGATCGTCTATGCGATACTGACTGCTTATCACCGCGACATGTTCATGGCCTTGGTTGATGGCATATTCCGCCATAAGGCGACCACCGGTTACGTTATCAAGCCACACACAACGATTTGCTATCTCTGGTATATAGCGGTTAATTAATACAAAGCCTGGAACTTGGCTTGCAAAACCGATCAGGGTCTCGTCATCCAGTGCTTTGCTGTGCACTACCATGGCTTCTACTCGATGCTCTAGCAGTGTTTCAATAGCGCGAAGTTCAGTCTCTTTTTCAATAGAGCCGGCACTTAATAAAATTTGAACGTTATTTTTACGGGTAATGGATTCCACACCGTGGGCTAACATAGCGAAAAATGGGTCGTGGAGCTCAGCAATGACAACGCCTAAAGATGCGCTACGTTTGGTTACAAGTGCCCGCGCATTAGCGTTGGGACGATAACCCATTTCTTCCATGATTTTTTTGACACGCTTGCGAGTATCATTGCCCACTTTAGGACCATTATTAATAACTCTTGATACGGTCGCTAATGAAACGCCAGCGGCTTGGGCGATATCTTTTATTGTTGCCATTTTCTTTCAAACTTCGTTTTATTGCGTGGAGTGTCGATTGACCTGATTGCCATAGCGTACATTATATTTACAAAAAAAGATAAAATTCTAACGCTTAGCTTAAGGTGTCTTTCACGGGGCTGAGATGCATTAGAGAGATAAAGAGCGTTAGATTACCTAAGTGGTTTTACCTTCTATGATTGTTAATCAAACCGCTGTAAAAAAGAATGGAAAACGTATAACCTCCTAGACATTCTGAAAGATTGCATTATTCATTAATGTATAAAAAATGTGTGGTAGGTTGGAACGCGTCAGTTTACTAAGCACGTCTTAAGGTAAAAATTTTGTTATGAAAATAAATGTATCTGCATTTGGTGAAGTAGAAGGCGAAGTCATAAACGCCTTTACGTTAACTAACGACAACGGCATGTCAGTTACCTTGCTTAACTACGGTGGAATTATTAAAGAAATTCACTTCCCAAATGCAGAAGGTGAATCGGTAAGTTGTGTCCAAACTTTCGAGACTCTACAAGACTATATAGATGACCCGAGCTATCGCGGTGCGATCGTAGGACGCTACGCAAACCGAATTGGACATGGCTCGTTTGCGTTAAATGGAACAGAGTACACCTTAGATAAAAATGGCGGTGAACATAATCTACACGGCGGTCTAGCCGGGTTTCATAAGAAGGTTTGGGCGGCAAGCGTCCAAGAGACGACAGACAGTGTGGCTGTAACATTTACCTTAACTAGTCCCGATGGGGAAGGTGGCTTTCCCGGTACTGTTAATGTAGAGGCATGCTATTCCCTTGATCAAAACAATGAGTTATCTCTTGTGATCACCGCAAACACAGACAAAGAAACCCCGCTTAGTTTCACGCAGCATGCTTACTTCACGTTGAGCAACGACCCGCAAGTGGGTAATACATTGCTACATATAGATGCTGACAAAGTCACGGACGCAGATAGCACCTTGCTGCCAACTGGAAAACTGGTCGAAGTTGCCAATACTCCCTTTGATTTCACGAAACCTACAGCAATAAAAGAAAGGGCAGAGCAATCTAATTCCCATCCATTATTTGATAGGGTGGGAGGCTACGACCACAACTATGTACTCCGTGATACGCCTGAGCATACCCCACAAGCAACCGTAAAGGCACTTGATACTGGTATTGCTATGTCGTTATTTACTAACTTGCCGGGTTTGCAGTTTTATACTGGCGGGTTGAAAACCGACGATCAGCTTGGTGCCTTGTGCTTAGAACCACAGCATTTCCCGGATGCACCCAATAAGCCCGAGTTTCCAAACTGTTTCGTAAAAGCCGGGGAAACCTTCAAAGCAAGTATGCGATACAAGTTCAGCGCATAGAAATCGTTATGTAGTGACAAAAGAAAATTATTTGTTATCAATTTAACAATTAATTTTCTTTGTTACGCAATTGATAAACGTAGAAGCTTGCTATATCATTATCAGGGTAAACGTTTAACCCTATTTGATGTTGCGCATTAGAGCGTAGCAGGCTAATTCAGAGAGAGTGATTATGGGAACCCCTTTCGACCCTACCAACGATCCACATCGCCGTTACAACCCTTTGTTGGGTGAGTGGGTGTTAGTGTCGCCTCACAGAGCGAAGCGCCCTTGGCAGGGAGCCTCAGAAGAGCCAAACAACGAACAAAAGCCATCTTACGACTCTACGTGTTATTTATGTCCAACAAACACCCGCGTGAATGGTGAAGTTAACCCTGATTACAAAGGTACGTTTGTTTTTCAAAACGATTTTGCTGCCCTTAAGCAAGATACAGAACAAGCCAGTGAGAAAAAGGGGCTGTTTCAGTTCGAAACTGAGCAAGGCTGCAGTCGTGTTATTTGTTTTTCCCCTGATCACAGCAAAACGTTACCTGAGCTTTCCGATGAAGAACGCGTAGACGTAGTCAACACGTGGAAAGCACAAACCGCTGAACTTGGTGAAACCTATCGCTGGGTACAAGTTTTTGAAAACAAAGGCTCAATGATGGGGTGTTCAAATCCTCACCCTCATGGTCAAGTATGGGCGCAGCAGCATGTGCCTACCGACCCAGCGAAAAAAGTCGTGCAGCTACAGCAATACTTTGGTGATAACGGCACGCCTATGCTGTTGGACTATGCCGAACAAGAAGTAGCGAAGCAAGAGCGAGTCGTGTGTCAAAATGATGATTGGGTTGTAGTTGTACCATACTGGGCCGCTTGGCCTTTTGAGACGCTACTGTTACCCAGATTTGACGTGCAATCTATGCACATGCTCTCGGATTCTCAGTCGCTATCTCTTGCTAAGATCATTGGCGAAATTACAGCGAAGTACGACAACTTATTTGAAACGTCTTTCCCATACTCTATGGGATGGCACAGTGCCCCATTTGATAGTGAAGCGCACCCTGAATGGACGCTACATGCGCATTTCTTCCCACCACTTCTGCGCTCAGCAAGTGTACGCAAGTTTATGGTTGGGTACGAAATGATGGCAGAGGCACAGCGAGATTTGACCCCTGAACAAGCGGCAGACAGATTAAAAGCACTATCCACAGTGCACTATAAGAAACGTGAGAATGCGAATGGATAATCAAGTACTTTCTTCTAATTTTGAAACGCATTACGGCGAGGCGCCAGCGTTAATCGCACATGCGCCGGGTCGAGTGAACATTATTGGTGAGCACACCGATTATAACGAAGGGTTCGTATTTCCGGCTGCAATCAACTTTGGAACGTGGGTTGCGGCAACAAAGCGCGCAGATAACGACATCGTGGTTACCGCGATGGACTACGAAAATCAGCAAAACCAGTTCTCGTTGTCAGACATTAACTATGACGAAGAACAAGGGTGGGCAAACTATGTTCGCGGCGTAGTGAAAGTACTTAAAGAGGCCATTCCAGATTTTGGCGGCGCTAACTTATTGGTTACGGGCAATGTGCCACAAGGCGCTGGGTTAAGCTCTTCGGCATCTTTTGAAGTGGCTATATTAAAAGCGTTAAGCGCGCTGTATGAGTTGCCCCTCGATGGCGTACAGGCTGCACTGTTAGGGCAGAAAGCCGAGAATACGTTCGTAGGCTGCTCATGCGGAATTATGGATCAGTTAATCTCTGCTATGGGTAATGAAGGCATGGCAATGCTGCTTGATTGCCAGTCGCTAGCCATTGAGCATTCACCACTACCAGACTCGCATCAAATCGTTATCATCAATTCGAATGTTAAACGTGGTTTGGTTGACAGTGAATACAACTTGCGTCGTCAGCAGTGTGAACAAGGCGCGTCGTTATTGGGTGTGTCATCGTTACGCGAAGCAACTATGGAAATGTTAGAAGGCGCTAAAGCACATATGCCAGAGGTGGTTTATCGCCGCGCGAAGCATATTGTTACCGAAAACGCTAGAACACTGGCAGCAAGCCAAGCCTTAAAAGCTGGCGACATCGAAACGGTTAGTGAAGCCATGGCGCAATCTCACATCTCCATGCGTGATGACTTTGAAATTACCGTTCGCCCAATCGATTACTTGGTTGAGATCATTGGTGAAGTGCTGGGTAAATCGGGTGGTGTTCGCATGACTGGCGGTGGATTCGGCGGCTGCGTAGTGGCCCTTGTACCTACCGACAAAGTTGAAGCGGTGAAGCAAGTCGTGGCCGACAAGTACTCTGATGAAACAGGGTACAGTGCTGATATTTATGTGTGTACGGCTACACAGGGCGCGTTCGCCTAATTATCGATTTAAATACAGCCTTTATGCACAAACCTCTCCCCTTTCTAAACAATCCTATTCTTTAGAATTGTTTGTGTCCCTTAAGCCGCATCCATTGGTTGCGGCTTTTTTTTTACAAAAAGTGCACATTTCTAGTTAAAAAAAGTAAACAAAGTGTGATACTAATACTACCCGCAATAACGCGATAAGTTTAACGGTGAGTTTTTCACCCATTTATGATTTATTGTGCTTTGCGAAACGCGTTTTAATAACGTGACACTGGTGTGGCAACAACCAATATAATAATAAAAACAATTTTTCACCTGTGTACCCTGCATAACAATCGCCGCACCCAAAATAAGAACTTTGGGAAAAACTATGAAATTAGCATCAATAGATATCACGTTGTTCGTGGTATACGTCGTCGCGCTTGTCGGAATTGCGTGGTGGGTTTCTCGCGAAAAGCAGGGTCATCAAAAAGATACAAATGATTACTTTCTAGCGGGCTCAAGCTTGCCATGGTGGGCAATTGGCGCATCACTCATCGCTGCCAATATCTCTGCCGAACAAATCATCGGCATGTCGGGGTCAGGTTACCAGTTGGGGCTTGCCATTGCGTCTTATGAGTGGATGGCCGCCATTACGCTGCTTATTGTCGGCAAGTTCTTCTTACCTATCTTTCTTAAGCATAAAATTTACACCATGCCTCAATTTCTTGAGCAGCGATATGATCATCGCGTTCGCAAGGTAATGGCAATATTCTGGCTAGGTGTTTATGTTTTTGTAAACCTAACTGCTGTGCTGTGGTTAGGTGCATTGGCCATCAATACCATCGCGGGTGTTGATATGGTTTACGGCATGATGTTCTTAGGCCTTTTCTCGTTAACCTATTCACTTTACGGCGGCTTGAAAGCGGTAGCACTCACCGACATTATTCAAGTCGTGTTGTTGGTTATTGGTGGCTTGTTCCTGTCGTATACGGCGTTAAACCTAATCAGCGACGGCAATGGTGCCATCCAAGGTTTTGTTGACCTTACTAACAAGCTCCCTGAGAAATTCGACATGATATTGTCAGAAGACAACCCGCACTATATGGACTTGCCGGGCATTTCTGTATTGATTGGCGGTATGTGGATCATGAACCTATCGTATTGGGGCTTTAACCAGTACATCATTCAGCGCACGTTGGCGGCAAAGAGCGTTCAAGAAGCGCAAAAAGGTATTGCGTTTGCGGCTTTCCTAAAACTGCTAATGCCGCTAATTGTGGTATTGCCAGGGATTGCAGCAGTGCTAATTGTGCCAGACTTAGCTAAACCGGACCAAGCATACCCAAGCCTAATGACGCTGATGCCTGTTGGCCTTAAAGGTATTATCTTCGCAGCCTTGGTGGCGGCGATTGTGTCCTCGCTAGCGTCGATGACAAATAGCGTTTCTACTATTTTTACCATGGACCTTTATAAAGATAAGCGTCCAAACGAGTCGCAGCAGCATTATGTGAAAGTGGGTCGTATCGTTAGCTTGGTCGCGCTAATCATTGCTATGGTGGTGGCCAAGCCGCTGTTGGGTAATTTCGATCAAGCATTCCAGTATATCCAGGAATTCACGGGCTTCTTTACACCAGGTATCTGCGCATTGTTCGTTTTAGGTATGTTCTGGAAGAAAACCACAGCAAACGGTGGTCTGTTGGCCGCATTAGGCTCATTTGTTTTAAGCATTGTATTTAGACAATTCTGGCCTGAACTGCCGTTTATTGACCGTGTTGGTCTTGTGTTCCTGCTTTGTGTCGCTTTAGCTGTGGTTGTCTCTTTGCTAGAGAAAAAAGGTGTCAGTGAAAACGCTGTCGACCTAAACGAAGTGCAGTTCAAAACCACAAGCGGATTTAATGTAGCATCTATCGCTGTAGTTATCCTTACAGCAGCGTTTTACATTACGTGGTGGTAGCAGACAAGGAAGGGCGTTTTTAATCGCAACGCCCTTGCTAAAATTAGCTAAAAACAACGCGAAAGTTCAGAAGACGCTGACAATAAATTTTGTTAAGTTCTAGAACGTGTTGCAGTTAGTAACGTAAACCTGTGGTGAAAAACTTCAATTTTCCCTCATAAAATACGGTATACTAACCGGCTAATATTCGATGAACTTTCGCGCTTGCTGATGTCTTACTAAGAAGAGTTATACAGCAAGCCACTAAAAACGTTACAGGAGACATCAATGGCAACGAAAGGCGTTAATAAGGTTATTCTTGTTGGAAACCTTGGCAATGATCCTGAAGTTAGATACATGCCTAACGGAAACGCCGTTGCGAACTTAAGCCTAGCAACTAGCGAAAGCTGGAAAGACCAACAGGGTCAGGTTCAAGAGCGCACTGAGTGGCACCGCCTTACAATGTACCGTCGCTTAGCAGAAATTGCCGGAGAGTACCTGAAAAAGGGCTCGCAAATTTATGTTGAAGGTAAATTGCAGACGCGTAAGTGGCAAGATCAGCAAGGCCAAGATAAATACACCACTGAAATTATCGTAGACCAAATGCAAATGCTTGGCGGTCGCGGCGGTGAAGGCGGTGGCGGTAACGGTGGTTACCAACGTCCTCAGAACAACCAAGGTGGTTACAACCAGGCGCCTGCACAAGGCGGTTATAACCAAGCGCCACAGCAAGGTGGTGGTCAGCAGGGCGGCTACAACTCAAACCAAGGTGGTGGCTACAATCAAGCGCCTCAGGGTGGCAATCAAGGTCAGCCAAAGAACCCACCAATGGCTGAGCCAGATTTTGACTTCGACGATGACATTCCGTTCTAAGCAAAAACAGTTCACGTGTTGAAAATATTCTAAGAGCCGCTTTAATAGCGGCTCTTTTTTTAAGCTAAGTTCGCCCAATTATGAGATTGGTGCCCGCCATTCTTCCCCCGATTACCTTAAAATAATTTCATCATATTCCCATTGTTGTTTTCCCATAAACGCGATGAGTGAGCTTTAAGAATTACGTGTAAAAGGTTGGGTTTTTGCAGTGTCAGTAGTAGTAACCTTGGTGGCTTTTGTTTTGTTGTGTCTTAAAAGCAGCGTGCTGTTTGCGCAAACAGACGGCGAATGTGAAGGGGAAAGCTGCGCCTCCAAAAAGCCTACAGTAGTATGGTTGCGACCACCCGAGCTTGGAATTGAAGGCAGTGGTGTCAGTATCACTTCAGGGCCCATCTATGATGTCATGGCGTACCTCTCTACACACCTGCATAACTATGAACACCAATTTGAAGCTTATCCGGTTAAACGCGCATGGTCGTTGGTACAGCATCAACAATCCGCACAAAAAGTGTATTGTTTTTATGGCGCCGCTTACCAAGAAGAACGCGCTGAGTGGGGATATTACTCCCAGCCAACCTCTATAAACTTACCGCTACTCATTGTTGCAAGAAAAGCGCTTCAGCCTTCATTGAAAAATGAATTAGATACCGCGCAGTCTCAGCCAACGCAGGGATATTTTGAGTCCATTTCTTTACGCGCTCTGCTTCAGCAAAATTTGAGAACGGTACTCTACAACGATGTGAATAACGTATACGCCGATACTGTTGAGCAATGGGCTACAAAAAACAATGTGGTTCGTTTAAATGGGTTAGGCAAAGACTTAGGCATGCACACCATAGCCCTACTGGAAAGTGGAAGAATAGACTTTGGCTATGTAGGGCACCGCGAGCTTTCAGCATTACCAGAAGAAGAACTCGATGTGCTTAATGTTTATCAAATCAGTGAACTGTCACAGCAGCTAAGAGGAACAAAGCGCTTACTGTGTTCTAAGAGTGAGCTAGGACAAGCGGTAACGAGTGATCTAGACAGCGCGCTAACTCACATTACATCCACGCCTATGAAAAGCCAAACCTTAAGAGATGTTAACTTTGTGGCAGATGGATACCCTTTATTTCTTAAACCGCTTTTTGATGAAAGGTGGAAGCAATACCTTTCAAACTAAAGGCTTTCAAGGTTTCACGTTTTACCTTTTCTTTCATGACAACTCGTGCTTAAACCGCCCTGTTTTATTACCAGCCCTTATTCTTCCTAATCACCAATAATAATAGTGTTTGGCTTGTGCGATACCCGTGACGAGGTATTATAAATTTGCCTGTTAATAACGAGAAAATTACCCAAATTATGAAAACGTTATCCCTACTTTTTGGCGGTGCTGTTCTGGCTTCAGCGACCGCGGCCATATCTCCTTCGGTATCAGCTGCTCAAACGCTTTATAAGCCGTTTCCAGCCGACGTAATGCCATCGTTAAGTGACAAAGGTAACTATGATGTTGGCGTAAAGACAATCGAAGCGGCTTATCCTGTTAAAGTAAAAGACATTGCTGGTAATGAAGTCGAGCGATCACTTACTTTGGAGGTTTGGTATCCTGCAGCAAGCTCGGCTCAAAAGGCCACGTACATTAATGAAACAAGAAGTGGTCAGGTGTTTGAGGTACAAGCTGATGCAAGCCGTGATGCGCCTATAGCCGCTGCTGACACTGATTTTCCGGTAATAGTTATCTCTCATGGTTATACCGGTTACCGCACCCTTATGTTTTATTTAGGCGAACACCTCGCGTCTCACGGTTATGTAGTAGCGGCAATCGACCACACAGATTCCACAAACAAAGATGTTAATTTTGCAGAAAATCCGTATTCAGGTTTTCCAAGTACGTTATTAAATCGTTCACGAGACCAAGTTCTTACATTGAACAGCATCAGCGAAAATACCTTTTTTAAAGAGAGTGTGGATGCAAGCAAAGCGGGAGTGATTGGCTATTCAATGGGGGGCTACGGCGCAGTTAGCACGGTAGGAGGATGCTATGCTTTTAACGACCAAACCGCCGCAACCTTCACTGGTACACAAGATCCTAAAACGGCGGCGTTAATTAAAGAAGCGCTTAACACCTGCGCAGGTGGCAAGGCCAGTAGCGAAGAAGCATTACCAGCCTGGAAAGCGGCGCTAGCACTTGCGCCATGGGGCGGGCAACATCAGCTATTTGATGTGCAATCGCTAAACAATATTAAAGTTCCTGTTCTTTATGTTGCTGGGGATAACGACGATATTTCTGGCTACGACGGTATAAAGTGGTTATTCGATAATACCGGCAGTAAAGAATCTAAGTTACTAACCATCAAGAATGCACGCCACAATGTTGCACCTCACCCTGCACCTAAAGAAGCTTATGGCAGTGAATTTGATTTGGGAAGTTACATTGAGCCAGCATGGGAAGTGCAAAAGCTTAATGCCATTAACGAGCATTTTGCGCTTGCGCTTATGAACTGCCATGTGAAAGGTTTAAAAGATGATTGTGAATACCTGAACGTGAGTGGCAGTAGTGCCCAAGTACCCGTAGATGGCAAAAAGCCAGAGCCTTGGAAAGGGTTTGACGATCGCTGGGCGTTAGGCTTGGAGATGCAAAGCAAGTAAGCACCACAAAAAAGCGAGCAGCGGCGTAACACCGCTTAGCTCGCTTTAGCTTCTAGCTTTCGAGTCGAGTCTTCAGCTCTATACCGCTTTAACGGTATAAATTAGTGCAGTTTGCGGGAACAATACCGGCAGCTGCATGCCGTATTTCATCAATACTTCACCTGAGAATACTTGGCCATCAGTTTGTTGCAAAATAGACGGGGTGTATTCTTTTAGCTTTTCAGGCCATACACGCTCAATGGTGTATTGTTTATTAGCATCAAGACCTGCAAAGTAGAAGCGGTTTGGCGTAGTGCGAACAGTTTCCAAAACGCTGTTATATGCAAAAATACCTTCTTGCTTGTCTTTAGATACATAACCAAATTTTACGTTCATGCCGTCATCGTCCATGCGGAATAGATCGCCGCCGTGGGTGATATGACGATACTTTTTGTAAAGTGAAATAGCATCAGTAAGCACGCTTTGCTCGTGGTCAGTAAGTTCACGTGGGTCCATCTCTATACCCATATGGCCAAACAAGGCTACTGCCGAACGTATCTCAATAGGTAAGTGTCTACCCGTTATATGGCAGTCGCGCGGGCCAACGTGTGCGCCCATTACTTCAGCCGGGAAGAAATAAGAACAACCACGCTGAATATACAAACGGTCTAGTGCGTCGTTAGAATCCGACGTCCAGAAACGATCTGTGTGTGGCAAAATACCTAAATCTACACGGCCGCCGCCTGAACAACAGCTTTCTATCTCAATGCCTGGCTTAGCTGCCTTGACGCGGTCTATTAAGCTGTAAAGCGCAGCCATTTGACCATGCATCGCAGGTTTACCGTGAAGGTTGCCGGGGTGGTTTACGTCGCGGTTCATGTCCCATTTGATGTAGCTGATTTTGGGGTACGCCTTCAGTACATCAGTAATCACTTTGTAAAGGTACTCAACCACTTCGGGGTTGGTTAAATCCAATACGTACTGATTTCTGAAAGGGACGTGGGGGTTATCCTCGGTTTGCAGCGCCCACTCAGGATGTGCGCGGTACAGGTCACTGTCGGGGTTTACCATCTCTGGCTCAAACCAAATACCGAATTCCATGCCAAGGCCAGTAACATGGTCAATGAGCCCGTCTAGTCCTTCAGGGTAGATAGCTTCATCAACAAACCAGTCGCCAAGCCCAGCCTTGTCGTTTCTGCGCCCTTTAAACCAACCATCATCTAACACAAAGCGCTCAATGCCCAGTGGTGCAACTTTATCGGCTAAGGCTTTAAGTTCATCTTCGTTATGATCGAAATAAATACCTTCCCAGGTGTTGTAGTGCACCGGGCGAGGCTTCGATTCAGCACTGTGGTTTAGCACGTTGCTGCGAATGAAGTTATGGAACTGTTGTGATAGCGAAGAGAAACCTTCACAGCCATAGCCTGTGTAAAGCACGGGGGATGTATAGCTTTCGCCAGCGTTAAGTACCACTTCACCTGGAAATAATAACTCACCAAACTGCACATAGCTTCTGCCATCAGCCATTAGCTCAGCGCGAAGCTTGTGGTTTGCAGAAGCGCCAAGGTGATAACCATAGCACTCACCGTTAAGTTCACCCGTGCCTTGAGGAAATGCAATCAGGCCAGGGAAGGTGTCGTGAGATGTTTTGCCTCGGCGATTTTCACGTACATAACTTCCAAAGAAGAGGTCGTGATCTTTGGTTTGAAACTCTGCTGACCAGCGGCCTTCAAATGTTTTAATTTTGCTTACGGAAGTAGGCAAGGGCAGGCTAGCGGCATTCAAATAGCCTAAATTGAGCGGTGTTTCGCCACTGTTTTCGAGACGAGAAACGTATTTTACTACGCTCGTTTTGTTATCGAGCTCAACAGTTGTGATAAGACGCATACCGCGGCGAGCGTCTTCGCTTACGAAAGCAACAGACTGTGCATCTTCATTTATTTCGGTCAGGCTAAAGCCTGCTGACCACTGGTCGGCATCGCCCGACACTTCAAGACCTGGCTGACCCGTCCAGCCGTCACCGTGAGTCGGTACCAACGTAATCGGCGGTTCAATTACGGGTGCGCATTTGGCTTCTTGACGGGTGTTTAAAACGCTCAGCATTTCTGGTGTTGTACTGTCACTTAATGGCGCACCATAGTAAATGACTTTGGGCATACGACCCTGGCAGTCGAATATTAATGTGGCTTTCTCGTTCGACAAACGAACGAATGATGTGAGTGACGACATAAAAACCTCATTTTACATGCCTAGATGTTTATAGCGCATGTTGTTAAAAGAAAAGATGACTGAAAAGTACAGAAGGAACATCCGTACGGTTTTATGATTTTACAACGGTTTATCGAGCTTAATACCTGCTTTCTTGCACGGTCGTCGAGTGATTAAATCTGTTTCAATCACGCTTACAGAGTCTTCTCCCTGCTTTCATCTACTTCACAGCGTGTGGCGGAACAAAAGTACGCAACAAACCGTACTTTTGCTCCGCCACAACCGTAGTAATCCTAGTTATCTGAACCAGCCAATATATGGCTGACCTTATTAGCCGTGTGCTTCTTCGCTCTCTATCAAACGACCACGCCATTCTGCCTTTTGCTTAAATACAACCCGATTTAAGACAAGGGCGAGGGCAATACAGCAAACCAATGTGACCAACATCAGGTGAATGTAGTGCAGGCCGAAAGGAGCGTGCACAAAGCTAAAGAAAGCGTATAGACCCACACCAAAGACAACTGCCGCTATTCCCGCGTTGGCGTTTACGTTATTAAATAGTAATCCAACAATAAAGATGGAAAGAATAGGCATACTTAACAACCCGAAAAGTTGTTGAAGCAAGTTGATGATGCTTTCTGCTTGCGCGTACACAGGAACCATAACTAGCGATACAATAGTAAGCGCCGCGGTCACAAAGCCGCTTAAGCGTGCAACGTTTGGCTTCTTCTGAAAATACGCCTCGTGTATATCGCAAACATAAAGTGCAGTCGCAGAGTTGAGGTTACTGTTGTAAGTAGTGAGTACTGCGGCAGCGAGGGCCGCTGCAAATACACCTGATAGCCAGCTAGGTAAAACATCACCTACCAACGTACCGTAAGCGGCATCGTTGATATCGCCGTACAGCTTATACGAAATGATACCTGGAACTACGATAATGGTAGGAACAACGATAAAGCGGATGATCGCTGCAGCGTATACGCCTTTCTGTGCTTCCTTTAAATTAGGTGCAGCCATGGCGCGCTGGGTGATTACCTGATTCGTACTCCAGTAGAAAGTCTGGATAAACACCATACCGGTTAATAACGTGTGCCATGGTAGAGGTGAATCATTATCGCCAATTAGGGTTAAGCGTTCGGCAGGTATGCCCGAGAAATCAAAATCGATTGCGAATAGTGCAAGAACGACAACAACAATCGCCATAGTCAAAAGCAATACGCCAGAATAGGTATCTGAAACTGCAACCGCGCGAAGCCCACCAAAGATAGCGTAGAAGGCACCAATCAATGCAAAAGCGGTGGCAACATACATAAGTGGAATGTCTACATTGAACATGTTAATCATGAAAAGCGAGCCGGTGTAGATTACGGCAGGCATGAAAATAAGGCTGCTACCTAGGAAGAAAAGAAGACCTATTAGTGCTCTTATATGCTTGTTGTTATAGCGCATTTCCAGCAATTCGGTGGTTGTGGTGCACTGATAATGATAATAGACGGGAAGAAAAACTCGCGCGAGAATGATAAGGCCCGCCACTGCGGCAAATTCCCACCACGCAAGCAGTGCCATTTGGTTACCGTTCATCCCTACAAGTTGATCGGTACTTAAATTAGTTAACGTTATTGAGCCCGCGACGTATATCCATGTTAGTCCGCCGCCAGCTAAGAAATATTCTTTGTTTTCGTTGGCTTTACTATGCCCATGACCGCGACACTTTAAATAGGTAAGAAGCCCGATAAGTGCGGTGATGAAAATAAAAACGACAAGTTGGGTTAAGCTGCCTGACACGAAAAACTCCTCAGCAGAATAAAGACAAAAGGGGGCAACAGCGCCCCCTTGATAGACTAGTTGTTATTAGAAGCTAGCACGAACACCAACAGCGTAACGAGCACCGTCAGCAACTTGTTGAACGAAATGTTCTGATAAGCGACCGCGACGCGTTAGCTCTTCGTCAGTAATGTTAATGCCTTCGAAGAATACCGTAAGAGACTCAGTTACATCGTAACTTACACTCATATCAACTTGGGTGTAAGTCTCAGTGAAACGAGGCTCGGTACCACCAAGAGTACTTACCGCTTCTTGCATAAAGGTTTCACGATTGTTCAGTGCAACACGCGCTTGGAACGCATCTTTTTCGTAGAACAATGTAATGTTTTGTGAGTTTCCTAAACCTGGTAGGCTAAATTCTGCATCTGAGTTAACGATAGTAGCATTAGCTTGGATACCGAAGCCGCTTTCAAGCGTGTGCAACCAAGCAAGCTCTAAACCTTCAACTTCAAGCGTATCGCCGTTACGAGGGCGCAGAACGCTAAATACATACTCGCCACTTTCTAAGAAAAGAGACTCATCAGCAACATCACCTGCAATGAAGTCTTCCACTTCTTTGTTAAAGGCTGCAGCTGAGAAGTAGCTAGTATCGTCGTAGTACCATTCTAAAGATACATCCCAGCTGGTGGCTTTATATGGCTTAAGTTCAGTGTTACCCGCTTGTGCTTGCAAGTTACCCGGACGGCTCACAGTAACATTAAATACAGGCACTAAGTCATCCATCATTGGACGCGTTAGCGTTTCAGAAAACGCATAACGTAGGTATAAATCGTCAGTTAACTGTAGCTT
The DNA here is from genome assembly GCF_041414725.1 of Alteromonas sp. DY56-G5. Taxonomy (NCBI): domain Bacteria; kingdom Pseudomonadati; phylum Pseudomonadota; class Gammaproteobacteria; order Alteromonadales; family Alteromonadaceae; genus Alteromonas; species Alteromonas sp. DY56-G5. Next base: position 122,167 of record NZ_JANHZQ010000005.1, read on the forward strand.
AACATTTAAGTTAGGAAGCAGCGAAGAGTAGCTGTTTTTCTCGTTAACCGGCGCACCTACTTCTGTTTCATAAACTACATTAAGGTCTGACGGATCGTTAGGGATTGGCTGAAGATCTCTTACAATCTGACTTGTCCCGTCTACTGAAGTGTCAGTTTCGCTGTAGCGGAAGCCAAAATTCACATCAAGTGGCATCTCTGAGATTTCAGTAGTGAAGTAGAATTGTGCGTACGCACTTAATACTTCTTCGCTCACTACGAATGAGTCATTGCTTGGCTGTGGGTTGCCGATATTTGTTGCATCAATCGCTGCGCGAACGTCGTCAAACGATTCACCTGTAGCGTCTGCAATTTGCTGTACTGCTGCATCAGATGTTGCGTAGTCAAAGAACGCTTCAGGGTCATAAGTTAGCCACTGATTAGGCACACCGCCGAAGTAGTTTTGTGCAGTAAATACACTTAGAAGCTCGTCAGGAAGATCGAATGTGTAGCCGCAATAAATGTCACAACCAGAAGCGAACAAGCGAGTATTAGATTTTTCACGATCTTGGAAATAGATACCGAAATCTGCTTTGTAGAACGCATTGTCTGAATCAGGTACCCAAGAGAAGTCTGCACGGTACTCACTGATGGTATCTTCCGTGTCAAAACCGTTGCGCTCATTGTAGTGCATACGACCTAGTGAAGGTGTTTGTAAAGCGGCATCACCACCGGCAACAGTCAATGATGGAGTAGCACCTGTGAAATCTACACTGTATTCATTGTTATAACCCACAACAGTGAAGAAGTTGTCACCGCCACTGCTGTCTTCGGCAGTTGAAGTTGAGATATCAATGTTTGCAGTTAAGTTGTCGTTTACTAACCACTCAAAGTTTGCACCGAAAGCCTGGATTTCAACATCTCGGCCGTAGCGGCGGCGAATAAAGTCAGTCGCACCACCAACACCGTCTACAACGGTGCTTGTTACACCTGATAGGCTACCGTTGTCAGTGAAAGACATGTTGTCGAGGTTGCTATCAGAGAACCAGTGGCCAACACTGTGTGCGTCTGAGTCAACTTCAAATTTAGAGTAAAGACCATCTAAAGTAAGCGTCATGTCATCGTTAGGAGCATACTGAACAACAAGGTTACCAGATGTTCTTTCACGATCGACTAAATCAACGATTTGGTCAAAGTTCTGCGGAATGTACACACCGTTGAACTGGGCATTGTCAGCGTAATCAGGGTTATCTAGCTCAGAACGATTGGTTAGGCTTACTTCAGGACGCCAGTAGCGCGTTTCTAGCATGTTTGTTTGTAGCTTACGCTGTTGGAACGATGCAGCAGCTAACACACCTAGTTTACCATCCATAAAGGTATTGGTAATTAAGCCCGACATTTGTGGCGTTGTTTCTTCAGAAATGTCTTCGTACATGCCTTTTACACTTGCAACGGCCTTGAAGCCGTCAAATGCGAATGGGCGAGCAGTTGTGATTTCTACGGTTGAACCGATACCACCTTCTTGCATAGAAGCGAGAGGGCTCTTGTAAACTTTTGCACCGCTAATAAGTTCAGCTGGAAGCGTATCGAAACTAAAAGCACGACCTTGGTTTTCTGTAGCAATCTGGCGTCCGTTAACAAGTACGGTGTTAAAATCTGGGCCGAAACCACGCACAGTAATAAATTGACCTTCACCACCTGAACGATCAATGGCAACACCAGTAATTCTTTGTAGTGATTCAGCTACGTTTTGGTCTGGAAATTTACCTAGGTCTTCAGCCGTAATACCGTCGTAAACAACATCAGATGCTTTCTTATCTAGCATTGATGCTTTCAGAGAGCTGGTAAAACCTTTAACTTCGATAACTTCCACTTCTTTATCAGTAGCAGTAGTTGCTTCCTGTGCCAGTGAAATAGGGGCATGTAGGGCAGAGGCGATAGCAACACCTAAAAGTGAGCGTTTCGCGATAGGGCCTAACTGTGATGTGTTAATTTTATGTGTCACTGTGTTTTCTCCGTGAGTAGGCTACGTTTTAACGTACTTTGCACTTAAATTACGTTTTTAGTATGTGCGGATCAAGCTTATTAACAATACTTTTACACATTTAACGTTATATTTTCGTGATTATTATTTGTAACTTTATGAAAAATATAGCGTTTCTGATTTAAGGTAAAAGGTGAAACGTTTACCTTGGATCCAATACTAGCACAAAATGACAATGTAATTACAATGTTATAAAAAATTTTTTTGTATAAAAAAAGTGCGGTCTATAGCCGCACTTTATTAACAATCAGAAAAATAAAGGAAAATTAGCTGCAGCGGATACGGTCGACGGCGGCTTTCCAACCATCATAGGCTTGATCACGTTCTTGCTTGGTCAATCTTGGAGTGAAAACGCTATCACTCTTCCAACAATGGGTTAAATCGTCGATTGAATTGAAGACACCAGCCTGTAATCCTGCTAAGAAGGCAGCACCAAGAGCGGTGGTTTCCGTAATCTCAGGGCGCTCTACTTCAGCGCCCAATATGTCTGAAAGAAAGCCCATAACCCAATCATTACGCGACATACCGCCATCTACACGAATAGTTGTGGGGCGAGCGCCATCGCTTTCCATTGCTTTTTGCAGGTCCTTAGTCTGGTAGCAAACAGACTGAAGTCCCGCAGCAACGATTTCGCTAATGCCTGTGTCGCGGGTTAAACCTAAAATTGCGCCACGGGCATCTGGATCCCAATAAGGTGCGCCTAAACCAGTAAATGCCGGGACAAGGAACACGCCGTTATCTTGTCTTGCTCGCTGTGCAAGTGCCTCCGATTCGGCGGCATCGTCGATAAGCTTCAGGCCATCTCTGAGCCATTGAACGGTTGCGCCGGCCATAAAAATACTGCCTTCAAGCGCATAAGTCGTTTTGCCGTTTAAACGATACCCAACGGTGGTGAGTAATCGGTTTTTCGATTGCAAAGGGGCGTCACCAGTGTTCAATATCATAAAACAGCCGGTACCGTAAGTGCTTTTGGCCATGCCTTTTTCAAAGCATGCTTGGCCTACTAATGCTGCTTGCTGGTCGCCTGCTACGCCTTGGATCGGAATAGCTCTGCCTATGATGTCTTCTTTCGTTACACCAAAGTCAGCCGCACAGTCCATCACCTCGGGTAGCATTGAGCGTGGGATATTGAATTTATCAAGTAACTTCTCATCCCAGCATTGGTTATTGATGTCGAACAGCATTGTACGCGAGGCATTGGTGGCATCAGTTTTGTGTGACTCACCACCCGTTAAGCGCCATATAAGGAACGTGTCTACGGTTCCAAACAGCAGCTCTCCGTCCTCGGCTTGCTGTCTTGCACCTTGTACATTGTCTAATATCCAAGCTACTTTAGTGGCAGAGAAATAAGGGTCTAATAGAAGCCCTGTCGATTCAGTAATGTGTGAAACGAGTTCTTCGTCTTCGCTTAAATCACGACAAAGCTGGGCTGTGCGTCTGTCTTGCCAAACGATTGCCGGGTAGACAGGCTCGCCAGTGTTTTTATTCCACACTAACGTTGTTTCGCGCTGGTTAGTGATACCAACGGCTGCGATATCTGATGGTGTTAATGAACATTTCTTGAAAACTTCTTTGAGGGTAGAGACAACGCTTTCCCAAATTTCCTCTGGATCATGCTCAACCCAGCCATCTTTCGGATATTTTTGAGAGAACTCCTGCTGTGCAATAGCGTCTATACTGCCCTTTGGAGAAAAAATGATGCTGCGAGAGCTTGTTGTACCTTGGTCAATGGCAAGGATATGTTGTCCCATAAGGTCACTCCTGAAGATAGTTTTCATAGAGTTTGCATCATTTACACAGGATTAACAATGCTATATTTTCGAAAACGAACATTGGCGTTTCGTTTTGTTATGGGAACATTGAAGTTAAGCACGTATAATTGGTGTAATTTTCTAATTCTGGGGACTCGCGATGAATCAAACGCAAAGACACGAAAAAATTGTTGGGCTTATAAAGCTACATGGTTTTATGTCCATTGATGATTTGGTCAGTGCATGCGAAGTTACGCCGCAAACAATCCGTCGAGACCTAAACCAGCTTGCTGAAAATGGTGTGGTGAGCCGCTATCATGGTGGTGCTGGCCTTAACAGAAGTTGGGAAAACACGCCATATCAGGAAAGGAAAACCCAAAACAGCGAAGTCAAAGAGAAAATTGCTGAAGCAGTGGCTGCAATGATCCCTGACGGCGCATCGTTGTTCATTAATATCGGTACGACGACGGAAATGATTGCAACTAAGTTGCTCAACCACAAAAATCTTCACGTGGTAACCAACAATATTCACGTTGCTACCATTCTTTCGGCTAAAGAGGATTTCTCCGTCATTATTGCTGCCGGTGAAGTTCGCTATCGCGATGGCGGAATCATTGGCGAGGCAACCTGCGATTTTATAAGCCAGTTCCGCATGGATTACGGCATTATCGGTATCAGTGGTATTAGTTCGGACGGTGCACTACTTGACTTTGATTTCAGAGAAGTGAAAGTGTCCCAAGCCATTTTGGAACATACTCAACACGTTATATTAGCTGCGGACTACAGTAAGTTTGAACGCCGCGCAATGGTGGAGCAGGGGCACATTTCACAGGTTGATTGCTTGGTTTGTGATAAAACGCCGCCGCCCAGCATAAGCAAGATAATCGAACAAAATAACATCACCTTTGTCAAAGCGTGACCATCTATTTACCATAGTTTTCCACTACTCTTAAACCTGTTCTCTGTTTTGGTCGCATTCTACTTTGTGGCAGTCTTCTTTAAATATTACGCACTGTTGCCGCAAACGCTCTTACACACCACGTATTTTTCAATGTAAATCAGTCAAATATTGTTGCGATTGGATTTGTTCATTCCTTTTAATTACGAATTTTAACTTTCTTTAATGTTCGTAAATGTTCGTTTTGTGTTGACATGTTTTCTTTTTGCTTGTCAAATAGACAACCATATGAGGATATCCATATAAATACCACTAGAGGCAATGTATGAATCAAAGCAATCAAACTGAACAGACAGTCGACGTTTTAGTCGTTGGCGGCGGTGTTAACGGCGTAGGCGTCGCGCTTGACGCTGCGGGACGCGGGCTTTCGGTTGCTTTGTGCGAGAAAGGTGACCTCGCAGGCGCAACGTCTTCTTCTAGCAGCAAATTGATTCATGGTGGGCTTAGGTATTTAGAACATTATGAATTTCGCTTAGTGAAGGAAGCGCTGGCAGAACGTGAAGTGTTGTTGAAGAAAGCGCCTCACATCATGTGGCCGCTACGTTTTCGTTTGCCTCACCAAAAGCATTTACGCCCTGCGTGGATGATACGAATTGGTTTATTCCTCTATGACTCGCTGGCTAAGCGCAATATGTTGCCGCGCTCACGTAAGCTAACGACCACCAGTGAAAGCCCGCTGGTTAGCGATATTTCAACGTGTTTTGAATACTCAGATGGTTGGGTAGATGACGCACGCTTAGTGGTACTAAATGCACTAGCTGCCCAAGATCAGGGGGCGAAGATATATACGCGTACTGAATGCGTTAAAGCTGAAAAGTTAGATAATTTGTGGAATGTGGAGCTTAAAACGTCTCAAGGGAAAACGTTTACAGTCAAGGCCAAATCAATTGTTAATGCGGCTGGACCGTGGGCAGTATCGTTTCTAGATCGCTTGGTAAATATTCACAACCCCAATGCGATGCGCATGGTAAAGGGAAGCCACTTTGTCGTTCCCAAGCTATATAACTCTGATGAAGCGTACATTCTGCAAAATAAAGACGGGCGTATTGTATTCGTGATCCCTTACGAAGGTGATTTCTCACTTGTGGGCACAACAGACGAAGACTTTAAAGGTAATCCGTCTGACGCTGCAATTTCAAACGAAGAGACTGATTACCTAATTGAAGTCGTAAACAACTACTTCAAGTCCAAGATAACACGCGAAGATATAGTCCATACTTACAGTGGCGTGCGCCCACTCTTAGAAGAGAAAAATGCGTCTGCGCAAGAGCTCACCCGCGACTACAAAGTTGAATTAAAGGGTGAAGCTGGAAAGCCCGTATTACTGAATATCTTCGGCGGCAAGATTACAACCTATCGAAAGCTTTCAGAGCACGCGGTAGATAAACTTGTCTCATGTTTCCCGAAAGCGAAAAAAGCGTGGACCAAAGAAGTACCGCTACCAGGTGGTGCATTTGAAAGTCAAGAATCGCTAGTTGCTCAACTAACTTCCGAGTTTTTTTGGCTGGACAACGCTATCGCTGAACGCTACGCAAGACAGTATGGCTTACTATGTTATAAGTTTCTTAAAGGTAAAGCGTCAGTAGATGCTATGGGGATTCATTTCGGGGCTGGTATGTATCAGGCAGAAGTTGATTACCTTATAGAGTGCGAGTGGGCTTGTTGTCTAGAAGACGTGATTTGGCGCAGAACAAAACATGGATTACGCTTGGACAAAGCCCAACAGGAAGCGCTGTCTTCTTATATCTCAATGAAAGTTTCTGGCGCAGTTCAATCGGATGAGTCTGTGGTTGCTGTATTGGCAAGCGCCTAACCCGTGAAAAGGTACGCATTAGAAGGAGCCATCTTTGCTTGAAAAGCGATAAGGTGGCTCAATCGCCATTGATTAGCTAGCCCAACAGGATAAAGTAGACGACTTAAAATGAACATGGACGTGATAAACAATACTTCCGTCAAGGAAGTCGTACTTATTAGACACGGTAAGCCTCTCTCGGCGCATAATGACAAAGTAAACTCAGCTCAATATGCTCAGTGGGTGCGTAACTATGATAAATCGATACTCGATCCAACAAGTCACCCAAAGCAGAAGACCCATATCGACGACAGCTACATTGTGGTTAGCCCGTTACTAAGGGCTAAATTGTCTGCGGCTTATTACGGCGCGACTCAAATTGATGAAGAGTTGCCCCACCTTAAAGAAATGGATATTCCTTATTACAAACTTCCGTTCACCTTGCGCAGTTGGCACTGGGTAGTCTTAAGCCGTGCATTATGGTTTATAGGATTTAAAGGTCGATTTGAAAGTTTCAAAGCTGCCAAGCAAAGGGTTAATCTTGTTTCCGAGCGTATTGAAAAACTGTGTGAGAAACACGAGCGGATAGTGCTATTCGGGCATGGTATGACTAACTATTACACCCGAAAATTACTCATAAAAAATGGCTGGCAATTAAAGCAAAAAGACGGTGATTTTTGGGGAATTACGATATTGCACAAGCCGTTGCCATAATGCTGAGCCTTCGTTTTTAACCAGAAATTCTTAAGGTTTATTTATACCTACTTCATTTTTTCTTCAAAATGTCGATAAAATAGAACAATGCCTAACAAGCGCTAACGACTTGAACAAAGGCATGGGGAATCGACAATGAATAAAACCAACAAAAAGAAACCTTCCACGTCTAATGTTTTTAAAGCGGCTATTGCAGCTATTTTTGCAATTACCTTTGGCGTCACTATCAACTTTCTTCATACCGACGAGCAAGACACCACAATCATCGCATTTGCACTAAATCTAGATACGTTTAAGCGTCACGTCGTCTCGTCTCACTGGCAATGGCGAGTCCGCCAACCCACCACTATGATAATGCTGATTCACTACAACGAGTCGGGCAAAGAAACGAATCGTACTCCGGTGCGAATGAATCACAACGGATGGCCGACCGCAGAGCTTTCTAGTGAAGGGTGTGAAAAAATATGGACGTCGCTAATGGCGACACCACTGCGCGTGGACGGCTTTAAGATCCATGCAGACTACTATGCTGAACTTGAAGAGAACGAAGACAACTATTGGTGCCGCTTCAGCTTAAGTAGCGGCGCGTATTTCGACTATTTTCCTGCAAACGGAACAGTAACAAATTTAAGCGATTAAACTGGCCACATAAACGAGGGTGCACAATATAGGCCTATGCTTATATAGGTATTTGTTCTATTTAGATAATTAGTCTACTTTTGAGTTAATGCCATGTAACTTATTGGCGCCATAAGGTATTGTTGATTATAAGATAATACTCGGCATTAACGAATTAAGTAGATATATGCTTTCACGCTTATTTTCTTCGAAAAGTAAAAAAACTAGCGTCACTGTAGGCGTATCGGTCTGTGCTTCTGAGCTACACATTGTGGCTATAGAGCGCAGTGGCGACGCTGTTTCACTTAATTCTGTTTCTTCAATTCCCTATGATCAGCATCAGCCTCTCAAGCAACAGCTATCGGCGGCGTTAAGCCCGTTTGCTAAGTCGACCTGTAATGTTTCTATAGTGCTTTCACAGCATATGTACCACATGGTACAGGTTGATAAGCCAGAAATGGCAGAAGAGGATATTACAACAGCGTTACCGTGGACTCTCGGAGAGCTGGTTCCCTATGACTCCAGCAACATGGTTTTAGACTATGTCGACTACCCGGTTAAAAGTCGGAGTGGCGGCCAAAAGATAAATGTATTCGCTGCCGAAAGGTCCTCACTTGCTGCCGTCGCAGCGAGCATGGCAAAAAAGAAAGACAAGCAGCTTACACATATCCACACCAAAGAAGTGTTAGCAACTGAAATGGTGCCAAATGATGACTATGCGCGACTACTCATCATCCAAGAGCCCAACAGTGAACCGTTTTTAATGATAGTGCGCTCTCAGGCTATTTGGTTGGCACGTCGCTTACGTGGATTTGTAAGCAAAGTTAATGAGCAGACAGACCTGTCACAGCTAAGTGATACTTTGGGATTAGAAATTCAACGCTCAATGGATTTCTATGAGTCGCAACTTAAGCAGCCGCCTTTAAAAGAAATTCTGTTTAAAACTCAATTTGACTGTGTGCCAGTGATCGAACGGCTGAAGCCGTTTCAGCCCGTTGCCATGAATGTCTTTACTTCACAGCTTAATTTAGCCGATGTAGTTGAACCTGCCTGCCACTTTGCGTTAGCAAGTGCACTTGTTGCAGCAAGAGAGGTGGCATGAAAAGAACGATAAACCTCTATCAGGACTCCCTAAAACCAAAGAAAGAGCGGTTACCATTCTCGAAGGTACTTTGGCTGAATGGCGCGGCAATAGGTGTCATGTTGGTGGTGGTAATCGCGCTCAATATTACGTTGGGGGCGAAGCAGAAAAAGTTAAATGAAAAAACAAACGCGATTAGCCAACTGAATAGCGAAATTAAAACCTTAAGCGCTGCACTCGAGAAGAAACGAGACACCCAGTCGCTTCAGCAACAGCTTGAAAAGGTGAACGCCAAAATTGAAAACCGAAGACGTCTGTTAGCGTATCTTGATAGCGGAGAGTTGTCATTTGACGCAACAAAGTACGGCGAGGTTATGGACGATTTGGCTAATTTCCACAATCAGAACCTATGGCTGACGAGTATTGATATCGATACACAAACCATTCGCCTGTCAGGCCAAACCTTGGCGCCTTCATCTATACCTGTGTGGCTTAAAAAGTTGCAGCAGTCTCCGTTTTTCCAAGGTAAGTCATTTTCTTCAGTGCAGTTTGATGAAGTAGACGGCAAAGAAAACGTGAAACAATTCTTGATATCCACAGATTTTGAAGGAGACGCTGATGAATCAGTACCAGCAGCTCTCTGAAAAATTCTCCGCTCTTGAAAGCAGAGAAAAACAGCTAATTACATGGGTGAGTTTTGGTCTCATTATCTATCTATTCTTCTGGTTCGGTGTTTCGCCTGCACTTGATGACTTGTCTGCAACCGATAAAGCAGTCATCAGAAAGGAGAGCGAGCACAAAGCACTTGTCATTCAAAGAGATGCCATTCAAGAAGCGCTAACCATCGATTATACAAAGCGCACGCAGCTAGAACTCGATAAGGCCAGAAAAGACCTACTATCAATTGATGAGGCACTACTTTCACTTAATGAAGGGTTTGTCGCAGCCGATCGAATGCCCGAGCTGCTTATGACGCTTCTAAACGAAGAAGACAACGTACGTTTAGTGAATTTTAAGGTCGAGCCTACCGAAACAGTACGCTTTGGTGACGGTGAGTCTCAAAGCACACCGTTTTACCGTCATAACATGCGCTTAATTATTGAGGGAAGTTACTTTGACCTGCGAAGCTACCTAGCGCGCCTTCAAGCCGCCCCTGAAAAAGTCGTAGTAACAGATTTTGCTTACAACGTTGAAGCTTACCCAAGTGCCACGTTAGCACTGGGGTTAGCAACGGTAAGCAATAATGAAACCTTTATCTCGCTGTAAGGAGAGAGTGTGAAACGGTTAAGAATTGTGGTCACAGCTTTAGCGATAGCAACATGCTTACCTGCAGTTGCGTCTGTCGACCCGACTAGGCCTGCAATCGCCAGTGCATCAGTGTCTAGCAATGATGAAGCTGTAGCAGGAGAGCTAACACTTCAATCTATCTTTAAACGCAGTACAGGTTATAGCGCCATCATATCGGGTAAATCTTACCGCGTGGGCGACACACTTAACGAATACACCGTATCAAAAATTAACCCCAAGAACGTGGTTATCACTGACGGACGTCAGCAGAAAATACTAAGATTGTATGCATATGAAATTAAAAAATAGCCTCATTGTTAACACATTGGTTTTGTCTGCAGCGTTAGTTGTGGCAGGTTGCCAATCTTATGGTGTTGGCGAGGAAGTAAAACCTCATATTCGCGATGAACTAGCACGTTCTCAGAATACGACATCAAGTAAACCAACACCGCCCCCTCAGCTTAATCAAGAACTGCTGGCAGAGGTTGCCCGTTATCAAGCGTTACCTGCGCCAACATCACAGAAAATGTTTGCAGTTTCTGCTAACAATGTAGACGTGCGTCCGTTTTTCGATGCGTTAGTTGAAGACACACCCTACAGTGTCGCCGTTCATCCTGCTGTGTCAGGGCAAATTAGTTTAACGCTCAAAGAAGTGGCGTTAGAAGATGTGTTAACCATTATTTCGAGAATGTATCCGTTAGACGTGTTTTTAGAAGGGAAGGTAATTCAGGTTATGCCTTCTCAACTAAAGACGGAATCTATCCCGGTTAACTTTCTTATGATCAAGCGCTTCGGTGTATCTAACGTAAGCGTTATTGCCGGTGGGGTAAGTGAGCAAGACCAAAACAATGGTGGCAACAACGGTGGAATTAACGGCAATAATAACATTAGCGGGAACGCGCTAGGTGGTCAGGGTGGTTTTGGAGGCCAAGGCGGACTTGGCGGCAATAACATCCAACAACTCAATGGCTCAAACATTCAGACTACCAGTGAAAACGACTTTTGGAGCGATTTAAAAGAGGCACTAAAAGTACTGGTCTCTCCAACAGAAGGCCGCCAGGTTGTGGTTTCACCCCAAGCAGGCTTAGTGACCATTCGAGCATTGCCCAGCGAAATCGCAGTGGTGAAAGACTTTTTAAACCAAAGCCAAGAGAGCTTACAGCGACAGGTGGTATTAGAGGCGCGCATTATTGAAGTCACGCTAAACGACGGCTATCAGCAAGGCGTGCGCTGGGATCGTATTGCAAGCGGCTTGACGGGCAGTGTGAACTTTGGCTTCAGTGGCGGAGCTGTGGCCGGTAATTATTCGGCAAATGCGCTACAACCCGTATTAGATACAAATGGGCAGGTGATTGGCTTTGACAATGTGATTGATTCCCCCATTAATGCGGTTAACGGTATCGGTAATATTATTTCGAGCACGATTGGCGGTGTATCGTCTTTGCGGATTGCTCGTGGCGATTTTGATGGCGTTATCAATTTGCTGCAAACCCAAGGTGATGTTCAGATGTTGAGTAATCCCAGAGTCACCGTTACTAACAACCAGAAAGCAGTGATTAAAGTCGGGCAAGACGAGTACTTTGTCACCGATGTGTCGACCAGTGAAGATCAAAGCGCGACACAAACCGAAAACGAAAATGACATCGAACTTACCCCGTTTTTTTCAGGTATTGCCTTAGATGTTACCCCTCAAATTGACAGAAGCGGCTCGGTTATATTGCACGTTCACCCATCAGTAACGGAAACGGCAGAGCAGACTAAAGTCATTCAGGTGGGCGATCAACAAATCTTGCTGCCACTGGCACAAAGTAATATCCGAGAGTCAGATACGGTAATTCGTGCCCGCGATGGAGAAATTGTCGTGATTGGCGGTTTGATGGAAACCGTTACCAGTGAGCAAGAATCAAAAACGCCTTTGTTGGGTGACATTCCATTCATTGGTAATGCGTTTAAAAACAAAGCCAAAACGCAAAGTAAGCGCGAGCTGGTGATCTTGATACGCCCATCAGTTGTGCAACCGGACACGTGGGAAAAACAACGTCTTCGCACTCAGTCATTACTTGATCAGTGGTATAGAAACTAATTATGTATCAGGGCTTTTTTCACTTCACAGATATGCCGTTTTCACTTACGCCGAATACGGATTTCTTTTGTGCGCTTGCGCCACACAATGAAGCGTTGAAAGTCATTTTATCAGCATTGAGTATGTCTGAAGGCTTTATAAAAGTAACCGGTGAAGTCGGTACAGGTAAGACATTGTTATGCCGTAAATTAATTAATCATCTGTCTGATAAATTTGTAGCCTGCTATTTACCCAATCCATACCTTTCGCCTGATGAATTACGCCAAGCATTTGCGAGAGAGTTAGGCATTGTTACGGAAGGAAATAGTGATAATCAAGGCTTGCATAATGCAATAGAGACAAAGCTATTAGCCCTTAAAAAAGAGGGGCGACAAGCGGTATTAATCATTGACGAAGCGCAGTCGCTGAGTTGGGATGCTCTTGAGATGCTGCGTCTTTTTAGCAATTTGGAAACGGAAAAAAGTAAGCTGCTTCAAATTGTCTTGTTTGGACAGCCTGAACTGGATGACAACCTGGCAAACCCTAAAGTAAGACAAATCCGCCAGCGAATAAGTTTTTCCTACACTTTACGCTCAATGACGTCAGCCGAAGTCGATTACTACATTGGTCACCGGTTGACGACAGCAGGTGGTAACGAGCAGTTGATATCTAGAGGACTGCGCGCATTTATAGCGTTGGTTACCAAGGGGACGCCTCGCTTGGTTAACATAGTTTGTCATAAGATTCTTTTGCGCGCATATGGTCAGGGCAAGGCGTCGGCGACCTGGTCACATACCCTAAGCGCCGTTTTCGATACACATGACTGTAAACGCCGACTTGTCCCAAGGCAGAGTCTTGTTATTTTGTCGCTTGCTGTGGTGGCAGTTGCAAGTGTACTACATGTATACGGCGCAGGTGGCATATGAGTATTTTGAATGACACCTTAAAGTCACTGGATGAACGCAATAAAAGTGAAGACTTTGGTTTGCCGCCAACCGTTGAAGTCAGTCAACGTCCAGTGTGGCCAAAAGCGCTCATGATCATCGCCGTTTTGGTGTTTGTAGTATGGTTAGTAATTACACTTTTATCTGGTACTTCCCATCGCGAAAAAAATGAAGATGGATTAAGCACAACGGCCGTTTCAAGTGCCCCGAGCGTTAACAACCCGCCTGCTAAAAGTACAATATCAGAGCGCGTTGCCGATAGCACAGCAGATATAAATGCGCCGTCACAAGGAATGCAATCAACCCCGTTATCTGAAAGTGATATGGCGCTACAAAACAGTACGTCAGATGTGGCTGAGTTGGTTTTCAATACCGTTGATGAGTCCCTTGAAGATGATGAAGCTCAATACAGAAAACGGGTTACAACTACGGTATCAGCAAACAGCACAGCTGATGATGTGAATGCGTCAAACGTCAATAACAGCGAAAACGCCAGTAGCCCTCAATCAGAACTGTCTGCGGTTAGCAAAACACAACCCTCAAGCTCGAAGGCCGCAGAGCCTAAACCCACAAATATCATAACCAGAGAGCTTGTAGTTGAGGTAGCACCTAAGTCACCTGAACAACAAAGTGCAGTGCATTTAGAAGCAGGACTTAAAGCGTATAACTTTGGCATTTTTGATGAGGCTCAAAAAAGCTTCACGCTAGCACTGGCAACCTTTCCGCAAAATGACGAGGCGCGCAAGCAGCTGGCTGCACTTTATTTTGGACAAAGCAATAATTTACAGGCACTGCAGGTACTTTCAGAGGGCGTTGTGATCTCGCCTAGCGAATTAATTTGGCGAGAGCTAATGGCCAAAATTCTGGTGCAGGAAAGCCGCTTCGAAGAAGTATTGAATTTGATGCCTGATAGCTTGGATGCTAAAGCGTTAGCCGAAGGCCGTGCCGACTATCTAATTTTAAAGGGCACCTCTGCTCAAACCATCAATAAGTCAGATCAAGCGATATCAGCATTCAGCGCTATGACATCGCTACAGCCTAATAATGCGAAATGGTGGTTGGCACTAGGGGTGAATTATGACGCATTGGCAGATGAGAGCCTGGCGATATCATCTTATTCCAGGGCACTCGCCATTGGCGGGCTTTCCTCTGCATCTGCACAATATGCAAACTCGCGTCTAACTGATTTACAGGAGCAGCCTTAATGCGACCTCGATTAAAGATGCGCCTTGGCGACTTACTCGTTCACGAAAACATTATCTCCAGTGAGCAGCTTGACAATGCGCTTGCGGCGCAGCGAACGTCAGGGCGCAAACTGGGGGATACACTTATCGATTTGGGCTTTATCGGCGAACCCCAGCTTCTTCGCTTCTTGGCACAGCAGCTAAATATTCCTTTCTTGGATATAACACAGCGCCGTATAGATCCAGAGCAAGCTCAGCTTATCCCAGAGACTTACGCACGTCGCTACCGTGCCTTGGTGTTAGAAGCGGACGACGATGAAGTGCTGCTGGGCATGAGCGACCCAACGGACTTGGGAGGCTTAGACCAGCTGGGCCCGTTAGTCGCTCCTCGAACCATTGAGCTGGCTATCGTACAAGAGAACCAAATGCTAGAGGCATTTGATTCTGTTTACCGCCGTACCCAGGACATCGCGTCGTTTGCTGAAAAACTAGGTGAAGAGTATGCAGACGAGGCTGATTTTGAGTTGTCAGCCCTTGATGACACCACCTCGGATGCTACGGTCGTTAAGCTGCTTCACTCCATATTTGAAGATGCCGTTCAAGTTAGGGCATCAGATATTCACATCGAGCCCGATGAAAAAATCCTGCGCATTCGTCAACGTGTCGACGGCGTTTTGCAAGAAAACACGCTCAACCAAGTGAAAATAGCGTCGGCGCTGGTACTACGACTCAAACTCATGTCTGGCTTGGATATATCTGAAAAGCGTATTCCACAAGACGGGCGATTTAATATTAAAGTGAAAGGACACACCTTAGATGTGCGTGTGTCGACCATGCCAGTGGCCAACGGAGAAGCGGTAGTTATGCGTTTATTAGACCAGTCTGCTGGCCTTCTAACGCTAGACCAAACCGGTATGCCCGATGCTATGGCAGAGAAATTTAGAGCTGCCATTAATCGTCCCCACGGTATGATCCTGGTAACGGGGCCTACGGGTTCCGGTAAAACTACGACTCTGTATGGGGCACTTAGCGAACTCAATAAGCCTGACCTTAAAATCATAACGGCTGAAGACCCCATTGAATACCGTCTACCGCGAATCAACCAAGTTCAGGTTAATGCCAAAATTGGGCTGGACTTTGCCGCCATTCTTCGCACTACGTTACGTCAAGACCCTGACATTATAATGGTGGGGGAAATGCGTGACCAAGAAACCGTAGAGATTGGTCTTCGAGGTGCATTAACCGGCCACTTGGTATTAAGTACGCTGCACACCAACGACTCAGTAACCAGCGCTATTCGCCTTATCGATATGGGCGCGGCGCCGTATTTGGTTGCTACTTCATTACGAGGAGTGCTTGCACAGCGTCTGGTTCGTAGGGTGTGTGAGAACTGTAAAGAAGAAAAGCCTGCAACCGCCCAAGAACAAGCGTGGGCTGGCTTCTTGAAACCTGAATTAGCCACTGCCACCTTCTACAAAGGACGCGGGTGCAACAGCTGTAATCACACAGGATACAAAGGCCGGATAGGTGTTTTTGAATTTCTGGAAATGAACGAGGACATGATGGAGGCCTTGCGTGAAGACGACACGCAGGGCTTCGTAGATGCGACTAAGGCGAATAAAGACTTTGTTCCTTTATCTCACATGGCGCTGGACTACGCAGCTCAGGGCAAAACTTCTTTAGATGAAGTGTTCAAAGTCGCTGAATTTGTTCCTGAAGTGGTGAATCACTAATGCCACAGTTCAAGTACGCAGGTAAGTCAACGCAAGGCGGGCCGCAAAAAGGAATTATAGAAGCCGCGTCAGCGCAAGCCGCAGCACAAGCCTTGCTGTCACAAAACATTGTGCCTCTTACCATTGTTGAATCAAAAAAACGCAGTGCAGAAAATGAAGGAGACGGCTTCGATATCACGCGTTTATTTCAACAAAAGGTGGGACTGGATGAAATGATCATTTTCTCTCGCCAAATGTACTCATTGCTAAAAGCCGGTATCCCCATTATTCGCGCCATTAAAGGCCTAAGCGAAAATGCTTCGCATAAACGCTTTCAAGAGATTTTGAAAGATATTGCAGACCAGTTAGAGCAGGGACGAAGCCTGTCTTCTTCCATGGCTAAATATGAAAAGGTGTTTACGAGGCTTACCATATCCGTGGTGGTGGTAGGTGAAAATACCGGTAAATTAGACGACGTATTCTTACAGCTTGCCCTCTATTTCGAACGCGAGCAAGAAACCCGCAAGCGCATCAAATCGGCGCTGCGCTATCCCACTTTTGTGTTAATTGCGCTAGCAATTGCCATGTTTATTTTGAATCTATTTGTTGTGCCAGTGTTCACCCAAATGTTTGAGCGCTTTGACACCGAACTTCCAATTATGACCCGCGTGTTAATTGGAACTTCCAATTTCTTTGTGAACTATTGGTGGCTGCTAATTTTTGTGATTGTGGGAGGGATTTTCGCTGTTAAACAATACGTTAATTCGACTAATGGACGACTCAAATGGGACAAATTTAAACTAAAGTTGCCTATCGTGGGCAGCATTATTGAGCGATCATTACTTTCAAGATATAGCCGAAGTTTTTCAATGATCTTGCGTGCCGGCGTGCCTTTAACCGCAGGACTTTCACTTACTGCCGACGCCGTTGATAACGCGCACATGCGAAAGCGCATTAAAGAAATGCGGCAAGGGATCGAAAAAGGCGAAAGTTTGCTTAGAGTTTCGAAAAATAGCGAACTGTTTTCTACACTTGTACTACAGATGATTGCAGTAGGTGAGGAGACTGGGCGGCTAGAACCGTTGTTAGAAGAAAGTGCTGACTATTACGAACGTGAAGTTGACTTCGACTTGAAAAGTTTAACGGCCAAAATCGAACCTATTTTGATTGGTTTTGTTGCGGTAATGGTATTGATCCTGGCGCTTGGCATATTTACGCCAATGTGGAACATGATGTCGGCGGTGAAAGGCGGCTGATAAAGCGCTTTATAAACGGGGAAAAGCGTGGCAAGCACCAAAACGGGGTTACTTAATTTTGTTGTTATAGGCGTATTGCTTGCTGTTATTGGGACAACATACGTGTTTTACGCGACACCAATTATTGATGAAGCGGAAAAGGTTAACAAAGAGAACGCGGTCGCACAGTTTCAGCGAGTGGTGATGTTAGCCAGGGCACAGTGGATAAAGACTAAGCAAGATACTGTGCTTATTTACGAAACTGAGTTTGACGCTGGTGGCAAAGTTAAACAACACAAAGATGTGGCGGCAGAGCTATACATTAATGAAAAAGGCTGGCCCGAAGGACTTAAAAAAGAACAGGGGAATGCGTGCGAATACATGCTGACTCTTGCAACCTTAAGAGAAGGTGAAGCGCTGTCAACAGTGTCTGTAAGCGACCATTATGCAAACGGTTACTTACAATGTGCTTTCTTTTGGGGAAGAGAGATTTGGTTTGAATATAACGCTGGTAGCGGCGTTGTCAGGCAAAGAAACAGTTGATTAAACGGCGGCACGATTCGCCTTATCATCATCAAGGAGATGTTATGAAAACCAAGCAACAAGGCTTTACGCTAATCGAGCTGATAATTGTTGTAATCATTCTAGGGTTGCTTGCGGCCACAGCATTACCACGCTTTATTGATGTTACTGATGAAGCTCGTGAAGCAAGTGTTGAAGGTGTTGCTGGTGGTTTTGCCGCAGCAGTAGGTCTTGTAAGAGCGCAGTGGGAAGTTGAAGGCCGTCCGAGCGGAAACAATGGAAATGGGAACGGCACTGTAATCACTTACGATCAAACGCAAGTAGGGGTAGACGGCACCATTGGTTACCCAACGGGAAGCTCTACAGGCAACACACTTATTTCTACCGTTAACGACACTGAATGCAAAAACGTATTTGACCTAATTCTTCAGTCAGCACCAACAAACACAACGTCGACGAACGACACCGTTGTTGCTGATTTCAGATATGCCGTTCGTGAGGACGACTCAGGTGCAAATACACTTTGTGTTTACTACTTAGTTGAATCTATGGGCTTACCTAATAGCTCAGCACCGGCAGACGGAACGCCAGATGGTGCAACGTACGACGGTTTCACTTACAACCCAGCCACTGGCCAGGTTACTGTTTTTTAATTAATACCTAGGAAGTTTAATTATGCAAAAAGTATCAACACAACAGGGTTTTACCCTAATCGAGTTAATCATTGTTATCGTGCTGCTGGGTATTCTAGCGGTAACCGCAGCACCTAAGTTTTTGAACCTTCAAGATGATGCGCGTGACTCTGTATTACAGGGAATTGCCGGATCAATTGAGTCTGCAGCGTCTGTTGTCTACGGAAAGGCTTTAATCAATGGCCAAGCAAGTGCGGAGACTGGTTCAGTAGATGTGGGCAGCTCAAGCGTTAATACGGTATACGGGTACCCGGACGCATCTGCAGCGACCAATCTCACTAATTTGCTAGATGCAGACATTAATGACGGTGGCGATTACCTGACCGCTGATGTGGCGGGTTCAGATCCAGCAGTAATTTTGATTTACTACTCGGGTTATACCGGATACAGCACTACTCCTCCGTCAGCGGCGAATGCACCTTGTACGATTACATACACCAATTCTACGGGAGAGGGTGAACGTCCTACCATAAACGTGACAACTTGCGTTCAGTAATGTGAAGAAAACCGGTTTTACATTAGTAGAACTTATCATAACCATATTGGTTATTGGGGTGCTGGCGGTAACCGCCGCACCTCGCTTTCTTGGTAACGATACGGAAGAAGCTATCGCCCTTCGCGATCGCACACTTCAAGTCGTTCGTAACATTCAGTTTCGTGCTATGCAAAATGTGCAAGACACTAGCTGTGTGAAAATAACCGCCACAATCATTGCCCCTCCCGCTGGCCACGATTGTACGAACGCCCTTTCTACCGCTTTTGATGCCGATCAGGTAGTCGATGCATCAAGCACCGACTTTACTTTTCAAACGGCCGATGAAAACGGCAATAGCTTTTCTCAAATCCAGTTTGATGGGTTCGGCAGGCCGCGAAACATTGCCTGTTCAACAGATTGCAAAATTCAAATAAGTACCTTTGCTATGTGTTTACAAAGTGAGGGAGCCGTTTATGCGTGCTAGCGCAATGTTTCCTACGTGTAGAAAACACAGTGAAGGCTTTACTTTATTAGAGTTAGTTATTGGTATTGTTGTATTTACGATTAGCCTAACCGTAGTACTGTCGCTTATTGTCCCGCAAGCTGAACAAACCGCAGAGCCGTTTCGTCAGGTGAAAGCGGCGAAATTAGGGCAGTCTTTAATGAATGACATTCTTAGTCGCTCTTATGATGAAAATAGCGACAGAAGCCCGCCATTTGAAACCTGTAATGCCAAAGGAAATTGCTCAACAACACTTGGCCCAGAAGAAGCGAGCGAAGACGACTACGACGATGTAGACGATTACAACGGGTACACAGTTAACGATGTGGGCGGAAACTATAGCAGTTTCGGTTTTACCGTAACGGTAGATTACGACAGTGACCTAAACGACAGTACGCCAACAGACGGCCTAACGTTTAAACGTATTGACATCGCAGTTACGGCACCAGACGGCCAAGTTTACAACTTTAGCGCTTATCGAGGGAGCTATTAATGTCCCTACCAAAAGCAAGACGCCAGCGCGGTTTTACACTTATAGAGCTTATTTTAGTGATCACTATTTTAGGTGTGATTAGCGTATCTGTAGCTCAAGTGATTTCTTTAAGTGCACAAATCTATATAACCGGCGCAGAGCGTACCCGCCTTGTTTCAGATGCGCGCTTTATTATTTTGCGGCTCGAGAAAGAACTGCGTAATGTGGTTCCAAACTCTGTGTCATTCGATTCGAGTTTGGGGTGTCTTTCTTACTACCCTATTAAGGAAAGTGGCACCTATGTGGGCGACGCGTTTAATAACCCTATGCACGTAGTCGTGTTCAATAGTCAGTTGAGTAAGGACGACACTCTTGTTATATACCCAACAAACCCGCAGAGCGTGAATGATAACGGGCGAATAATAGATGATATTGCCGACGCCGCTTCCGATCCCACTAGCGATAATCAATATGACCTCACACTCAGTGCCCCCAATACACAATCTTCACCGGGAAAGCGCTTCTTTATTCCTGAAGCGCAAGTAACCGTTTGTAGAACATCTACCGTTCAAGGTGAACGCTTAATTAGGACGCAAGGTGCTACGTCGGGCGTCCTTGGTACTAATGTGGTTTCGTGGAGTGCGAATGTGGTCACTGCAGGGTTACGGCAAAATGGCTTAATCGAACTGCAAATGACATTACAAAGCAGTGACGATGAACAGATATCGGTTGTACACGAGGTGCATTTCCCTAATGTGCCATAGTAAAACACGCCAACAAAAAAAGTATCGTATAGGCCAACGTCCTGTTGGGTTGTCTGGTTCTCCAGCGCGCCAACAAGGCTCAACCACCATTGTAGCAATTATCATTAGTATTATACTTTTAGGTCTTGGTATTGCGCTGTCTAATCAAATCTCATCGAATATTCGCCAGCAATCCATTGAATATTATGGCGCTCGTGCTTACTTAGCGGCGCAAAGTGGGATGGAAGTCGCTATTTCTAGGCTAATTAACGGCGATAATCCGGCGTGCACAGTCATAACGCAGCCGGTAGTTATTAGTGTGGCTAACATGCAGAATTGTACGATTACGCTATCTTGTGAGGTGGAAACTGAAGTCGAAGAGCCTGAGGTTGCCGCTGGTGAAATAAGGGTTTATGCGTTAGGGGCCGAAGCGCAGTGCAGTACCGGCCAGCTCGAAACCTCAAAACGCGTTCTTGTTGAAGTAAGGCAGGAAGAATAATGACATACTGTAATTCTGTTGCTCGACTCTTTTTGATTTGTGCCTTGTTTATACAAGCGTTAGCTGTGCAAGCCGTCCCTCAAATCGAAGGCAGGTTCATCGAACTTCAAAACACCTACAATAAAGCAGAGTGGACAACCATTAGCTTTTCACAGGTATACGACGAGCCGCCAGCGGTGTTTATGCTGTCTACCAATCAAGGTAGCAACCCAGCGATTGTCAAAATTCGCAATGTTACCCGCACAGGTTTTGAAGCGCTGCCCCTTGAGCCTTCTGGAGAAGATGGTCCACATATCACGATGGGAGCACATTACTTAGCGATTGCGTATGGCGTTCATGAATTTCCTGACGGTGATATTGTTGAAGTCGGTAAGATGGAGCTCGGAGGGGGGACTATTCAGGCATCGACAAGCTCTCCTTGGTATGAACCTAACGGCCCCTTGAAGGTGGGCGAAGAAAATGCGAGATATGCTCGCGTTTCACTTGAAACTGATTTTGGTGAACAGCCTGTTTTCTTTCACTCTATTCAAACGTTAAATAACCAAGTTGACGTTAATGGAAAGAAGCCACCCAACGAACATTTGTTACCGTTTCTAACTATTGCAGCAAAGTATGAAGCACCGTCTTATTTTATGGCGTTGGAAGCGTCTGAAACAGATTATGCGCCAGTTACACGCAATGAAACGGTAGCTTACATGGCGACAACAGAGGGATTCAATCGTAGATTTTTCGATGACAATGGTATTGAAGTGGTTTGGGAAGCCGATTTTGCCGACGTACGCATACAGGGGTGGGACGATGGTTGCTTTCGAAATGACTTTAAAAATAACTATGCGCAAACTCCTTTGGTTGCAGCCAGTAAAATAAGTAGAAACGGCGGCGACGGCGGTTGGCTTCGCAGCTGCGGCGTAAACAAAAATAGGCTTGGACTGCGTGTAGATGAGGATAGAAGCTTAGACTCTGAGCGCAACCACACTGAAGAAGACGCTAGCATTCTGGCTATGACTTCAGAGTTTGTGTTTAGTGGTGAAGTTCCTAGTTGTGATGACGCCTTTCCTGGCGCGGTTGCCGCTTTTAGTGGTTCCGCAATTTCACTCGCAGCTGGTAGCCGAATGATTGATGAAAATGCAGGTGTGTTGTCAGCACAGCAGTTTATCACCGACGCTACAAGTGGATCTGCAGACTACCCAAAATGCGGACAGAACCCTGTCGACTGTACCGTGAACAACACAGATGCGCTTACCGACTCACAAGCGAGAGCGATACCAACAATTACCATTGACGATAGCGGCCCAGAGATAGCAGAAGGGGATTTAGCGGGGGATTATTATTTTAACCGTCAACTGGTAACCATGGCGGCGGGTAACTACAACGTAATTGCACCCACGCGAATTTATGTTTCTGATCCGGGGGACAATATTGGTGGCGTGGCTACAAAGTTCACCATGGTGAATGCAAATATCACTGTCGCTGAAGGGGCTTATCTCGCTATTTATGTCGACGGAGATGTGGTCATCGATGGCTCAAACCCCAACGCATTGGTTTTAGCAAAAGGTGAAATAACCTTTGCCAATGTGTCTGAAGGCACATTGAGAGGCCGCTTTACCGCGGGAGGAGGCGTTGGCTCACCTGCTACTCTGAGGGTGACGGCTAATGAAGTGCCAAACAATATTCCTGGCATCTGCGGTCGGGAAGTTATTGAAGTACTGAATCACTATCGTTTTGAACTAGCTGATAACAAGGGTAGTAGCTGCGCCGCGAAAGAAGTTACCCTAAAAGCCTGTGCAGACGTCAACTGTGATTTACTCTACTCCCAGCCATCTACAGTCAACTTAGTGCCCGTTAATAGCGGTAACTATCGATGGTCGCCTGACGACAGCGTAACGTTTATCGGGCAGACCTCGCTAACACTCGATAGCCTAAGAGGCGCAGATCCTGAACTTGCTACTTCGGGAGAAAATCCATCTTCTCAATTGCGTTGCTTTATCGGTGGTAAAGAAGTGAATTTAGGTAGCTGTAAAATAAAGTATGAATCCGACGGGCTGGTGTTTAAGAATATCACTGATGATTCAGAAACCATCGTTACTCAGCTTTCTGGTAAGCCTTCAGACACTGGCTTTAACAGCAAGACCTATGCTATCGAAGCATGTGGGAATTCTGACACGCTAAAAAATCAAATTGTCGATGTTGAATTAAATTATAACTGTTCTAGTTCGAGTAATTGTTCTAACACCCTACTGCTTATCAATAACGGTAATGAACATCAACTGGGGCTAACCCCACGCACCTTTCCTATTCAATTTGATGCTGACTCGCGAGCTGCCTTTACAATTCAATACCCAGATGCGGGAGAGTTGTCGTTGTCAGCAGACATAACAAATCGAAGCGGTATTGCAGGTTCTTCTAATACTTTTAAAGTGCGTCCGTTCGGCTTTGCTATGAATATCTTAAATGATAGCGGCACGAGCTCCAATCTTAACGGTTACGCGAATAGTGCGAATGGTTCGCTGCTCAAACTGACAGGGGAAGACTTTGTCTTAGGCTTGCGAACAGTACAGTGGGTCGATGGTGAAGACAGTAACGACGATGGAATACCAGATAACTTTGCAGCACTGGAAAATAATAATACCGCGGAGCATTTTTCAGGTAGCGCGTTGTTAACACCCTTAAATATACTTCCTAGTGGCGGCGCAACGGGTACATTGAGCTTGCCCAGTGTTTTATTTAGCGACGAAGGTAAAGTTAACGTTGGTATTAATTACGATGAGGTAGGTACAATTTCCATTGCGGCACAGAGTACTTATTTGTCAGATACCACCGTGCAAGGGCTGGTGCAAAATGTTGGGCGTTTCGCACCTTCTAATTTTGCCTTGAGCGGAAGTGTTGAAGCAGCATGTAACGTCAATGGTGCATTTAATTACTTTGATCAACCCATTAGCGAAGTAAGCTTCTCGCTAACCGCACTTAACCAAAATGGCAGCCGCACCACAAACTACTACGATGGTTTCGATAAACTGATCAATATCAGCTTACAAGTCGAGCACGGCACAAGCTTGCTAAATAGGCTGGAAAACATTAATTCAATAAGTTGGCCGCAAAATGCCAGTGCTGGTCTTATTTCATTTTCTGACAACGATATCGTATTTAGTCGCCTTGCTGATAACAGCGTAGATGGGCCTTACCTCGAAGCACACATTGCGCTGGTGGCAGACCAAGCACAAATTGAGGGCGCAAACTTCAATGGACTTTCTTGTTCCGGTCAGTGCGTTGACGATTTTGGTGATTCAATCAGCTTTGCCTACGGTCGTGCAACGTTGATAAATAACTACGGTGCAGCCGACGAAGCGCTTTTGTTACCGCTTCGCACTCAATATTGGGACGGAAATAATTGGCGAATTAATAAGTATGACAGTTGTACGGCTTATGATCACGACAACGTGAATGACGAATCTGGTGAATTGGTTTCTTCGGGGGAAGAGTCGTTAAGTGAAGGAGCCTATAGAAATAGTGACGGAATACGCCTGTCATCACCAAACGGTGCTGGCAATTATCCTGTTAGTTATACGCCTGATGCTTGGCTATTGTGGGATTGGGATGGAGATGGCGAAGCTGATAATCCCCCAAACGCAACGCTCACGTATGGTGTGTACCGAGGAAACGACAATATTATTTACAAGCGCGAGCAAATCAATAATTAGCAAAGAAGGTTATCCGGTTTGGTCTTAATGCTGGTTGCGTAGCACACCGTAGTGGCGCCAACATAAAGAGATGTAAATTATTAGCAAATTGTTTTTGAACCTTCTAATTTTCGCAGGGTCACTATGTGGGTCTAATTTTAAAATTATTTGGAAACGCGTGTGTGGTATCCCTTCATGGGTAAAGCGCTAAAACTACTAAGCAAAAATGCAGTTATTTCGTCACTTAATTACAGCATTACTTGCCCAAAATAGCCCCCATTGTTAAAGTGTGCGAATAAATATCGACTTCACGTTAAAGCGTCGCCATCTCACCTTTGCAAATACGCGTTAACACAGAAACAGGAATACACTCTTCATGTTTAAAAAGCTTCGAGGCATGTTCTCTAACGATCTGTCCATCGACCTCGGAACAGCTAATACGCTGATTTATGTAAAAGACCAAGGTATTGTTCTGAACGAGCCTTCAGTAGTAGCTATTCGTCAAGAGCGCGCAGCAGGACCAAAAAGTGTTGCAGCAGTAGGTGCAGAAGCTAAGCGAATGCTTGGTCGTACGCCGGGTAATATACGTGCAATTCGTCCGATGAAAGACGGTGTTATTGCCGACTTTTACGTCACTGAAAAAATGCTTCAGCACTTTATTAAACAAGTGCATGACAATAATTTCTTGCGCCCAAGTCCTCGTGTATTAGTGTGTGTTCCTTGTGGTTCAACACAAGTAGAGCGCCGCGCAATTAAAGAATCTGCATTGGGTGCAGGTGCCCGCGAAGTTTATCTTATCGACGAGCCAATGGCGGCTGCTATAGGTGCGGGTTTACCTGTATCAGAAGCTACAGGTTCAATGGTGGTCGATATTGGTGGTGGTACAACAGAAGTTGCCATTATCTCACTTAACGGCGTAGTTTATTCATCATCTGTTCGCATTGGTGGTGACAAGTTTGATGAAGCTATTATCAACTACATTCGTCGTAACTTCGGTTCACTAATTGGTGAAGCAACCGCTGAACGCATCAAGCATGAAATAGGTGCTGCCTACCCAGGTGAAGAAGTGCGCGAAATTGAAGTGCGCGGTCGCAACCTAGCAGAAGGCGTACCTCGCGGGTTCACGCTAAACTCAAACGAAATTCTTGAAGCGCTTCAAGAGCCACTAACCGGCATTGTTTCAGCAGTTATGGTGGCGCTAGAACAGTCTCCGCCAGAGCTTGCTTCAGACATTTCTGAGCGCGGTATGGTACTTACCGGTGGTGGCGCGTTACTTAAAGACTTAGATAGATTGCTAATGGAAGAAACGGGCATTCCAGTTGTTATTGCTGATGATCCGCTTACTTGTGTAGCACGCGGCGGTGGTAAGGCATTCGATATGATTGACCTTCACGGTGGCGACCTGTTTAGCTACGAATAAACAGGAAAGGCAACCGTAAGGTTGCCTTATTTGTATCATGGATACTATTTTTACCCGCGGCCCTTCGTTAAATAACAGGCTTACACTGGCGCTTGTGCTGTCGGTCATTCTGATATTTGTCGACCATAAGCTAGACGGTTTCAAATCAACGCGGGTTTATCTCAACTCATTAATGAGCCCACTTCAGTATTTAGCAAACCTTCCCGGTTTAATGCTAAATGAAAGTGCCCAGCGTCTTACCTCTCAAGAGCAATTGCTGGCCGAAAACCAAAAACTTAATAATCAGCTGTTGTTAATGAGCGAAAAGCTCCAGCAGTTCGATGTAATTGCAAAAGAAAATGCACAATTAAGAGAGTTACTGCAGGCACCTATTCGGGTTTCTTCTCGAAAAATGGTTGCTGAGTTAATGGCGGTGGATAAAAACCCGTATAGCCAGCAGGTGGTTATCAACAAGGGTGCGATAGACGGCGTATATCTGTCTCAGCCAGTTATTGATGATAAGGGCATAGTGGGTCAGGTAATGGAAGTTGGGTCTACAAACAGCCGTGTATTGCTGATTGCCGATGTTACCCACGCTATTCCTGTGCGATCTCTTCGAAACGATATTCGCTTTATCGCAACCGGAAGCGGCGCACTAAACGAGCTGTATCTAGAGCATGTTCCTCATAGTGTCGATATTCAAGAAGGTGACACATTAATTTCGTCTGGCTTAGGAAAGGTCTTTCCAGAAGGTTACCCTGTGGCAAGAGTATCACAAGTCGTCCGAGATGAAAGCCGCCCTTTTGCTCGTGTTATTGTCACACCTTTAGCAAACCTAGACAGGCTTCGACACCTATTGCTGTTATGGCACACGCCTGAGTCAGAGAATGAGTCTGATGCTAACTCAACTGACGACACTGATAAGCCAGCTGTAAACGAGGAAGAATCTTCAGATGCGTAAACGTAACCTCGTTATATGGATTAGTCTGTTAGTTGCTCTGGTACTGCAAATTGTTCCACTGCCCACTCAAGTAGATGTGTACCGCCCTGACTGGGTGCTGGTTGTATTAGCATATTGGAGCATGGCGTTGCCCCACAGAGTAAATGTGGGTGTAGCCTTCTTAACGGGCGTAGCCATGGATGTATTGGTAGGCACGACCTTAGGTATTCATAGCCTTGGGTTGAGTATTTGCGTATACGTATTAGCGGCTAACTACCAACGGTTGCGTAATTATTCTGTATGGCAGCAAGCCATTATTATTGGCCTACTATCGGCGCTATATCACTTACTTACATTTTGGGTGCAGCATCTACTGACTGATATTTATTTCCAAGTCGATTACCTGTGGCCAGTGATAACGTCAATGGTGTTGTGGCCGTGGGTATTTTGGCTGCTTCGACGCACGCGCAGACAGTTTTCAATTTCGTAACCCGAACACGTTCTCGATTAAACCAAAGGTAAGCCAATGACAAAATCGGTAGTGTTAGCGTCAGCCTCTCCACGACGCACCGCTTTGCTCAAGCAAATGAACATAGCCCATACAATACAGCCTGCCGATATTGACGAGTCGCCCCGTGACAACGAGCCACCGATGGAGCTTGTCGCAAGGCTAGCCAGTGAAAAAGCCCAAGCGGTGAAAGCATACCTTGAGGATCAGCAGGCAATGACCGACGACAAGGTTATTCTGGCCAGCGACACGCTAATATCGTTTAACGGACAAAGTGTTGGCAAGCCAGAAGATAAAGCAGATTCTAGGCGCATCCTCACTATGCTTTCTGGTAAAACTCATGACGTCCTTACCGCTATTTGTGTGCTTGATAACGCTCAGCAACAGACTCAAGTAATTACCACATCTGTGACTTTTGCAGCATTGACGGATGAGCAAATTGACGCATACTGGGAAACAGGAGAACCTGCCGACAAAGCAGGGAGTTACGCTATTCAAGGTATTGGTGGTGAGTTTGTAGTTTCCATTAACGGCAGTGCAAGTGCCGTAATAGGCCTACCACTGTACGAAACCCGCCAATTACTTAATGCATTTGGAGTTGTGTCGTGAGTGCTGAACTGCTTATTAACGTTACCCCGTCAGAGTCACGGGTGGCGCTTATTGAAAACGGAATACTGCAAGAAATTCACGTAGAGCGTCATACCAAACGCGGTTTGGTTGGCAATATCTATCGCGGTAAAGTTAGCCGTGTATTACCGGGAATGCAGGCAGCATTTGTTGATATCGGTTTAGAAAAGGCCGCCTTCTTACATGCATCTGACATTGTCATTCACAATGAAATTGCTGAAGAAGTCTCGGCAAGCCATATTCAAAAGCAAGACATTCGCGAGTTGGTGCGAGACGGTCAAGATATTGTGGTTCAGGTAGTGAAAGATCCTATCGGTACCAAAGGCGCACGCCTTACCACAGACATTACTATCCCCAGCCGTTATCTTGTATTTATGCCTTCGGTGACTCACGTAGGCGTATCTCAACGCATTGAAGAAGAAGCAGAAAGAGAGCGCTTAAAGTCGCTGGTGCAAGAGTTTTGTGATGAAAACGGTGGCTTCATTCTGCGTACTGCGGCTGAAGGCGTGGGCAAAAACGAACTGCAGTCCGACGCAGCATTTTTGCGAAGGCTGTGGGATAAAATTCAGTCGCGTATGAAAAAGCGTAAGTCGAACGTGCTTTACGAAGACTTACCGCTAGCACGACGAGTGCTACGCGACTTTGTTGGTACAGAGCTCGACAGAATTCGAATCGACTCGAAACTATCATTCAATGAACTTCACCAGTTCACCAAAGAGTACGTGCCTGAAATGAACGGCAAGCTCGAATACTACCCGGGTGATAGACCTATTTTTGATTTATACGATGTGGAAAATGAGGCGCAGCGAGCCTTGGAACGCCGTGTCGATTTAAAATCTGGCGGCTACTTGATCATTGATCAGACCGAAGCGATGACCACAATCGACATTAATACGGGCGCTTTTGTTGGCCACCGGAACTTAGAAGAAACAATTTTTAACACCAATATTGAGGCGACGCAGGCAATTGCCCGTCAGTTAAGATTGCGCAACTTGGGTGGGATGATCCTTATCGACTTCATCGATATGATTGAACCAGACCACAAACGACGTGTCTTACACTCACTAGAGGTGGCGACGAACAAGGACAGAGCCAAGATAAATATTCACGGTTTTACTGCGCTAGGGCTAATTGAAATGACCCGTAAACGCACCCGTGAAAGCATTGAGCATATATTGTGCGGAGAATGCCCGGTGTGTAAAGGGCGAGGCACGGTAAAAACCATTGAAACCATTTGCTTTGAAATTATGCGTGAAATTGTACGGGTGAATCGCGCCTACGACGCAGACAAGTTTGTGGTTTACGCTTCACCAAAAGTGGCGGAAGCCTTAATGGGCGAAGAGTCTCATATGCTGGCAGAACTGGAAGTATTTGTGTCTAAACAAATCAAGGTTCAAACAGAAACATTGTACAATCAGGATAAGTACGACGTCGTCATGATGTAATGCATTAACGTATACAAAGGCAAAATGTGACAAATTTTTCGTCGGTAGCCGCTTATCTACTTAAGAAGTTTTGGCTGCTACTCGCCGTATTGCTTGTACTTTTCGCGCTTGTTTTAAGCGCTGCACGCTATGCTCTGCCGCATATTGAGCACAACAAACACCTGTTGGAAAATTATATTAATGAGCAGTATGGCGTAAACCTATCCATCCAAAGTGTGCATGCTGTTTGGCAGCGCAATGGTCCAAGTATTGTGCTCAATTCGGTGTCGTTGGCTAAAAACGATGCTTCCCCTGTTGCATTGGATATCAGGCAAATCTACGTCGAGCTAGATTTTTGGGAATCGCTACGCCACCAACTTATCTCATCTACCCGTTTTGAGCTGCGTGGTCTTAAGCTTGATATTGACGCCGATCGCCTTTCTGGAGGCGATAAGAATAACTTCCCTGTAGTAAATGCACTAGAGCGTCTGTTTTTAGAGCAGCTTCAAAGCTTCTCGTTAGAAGACGGGGTGGTATCTGTCACTCATCTTAATGAAACCAATTCATTTGATATTGAAAGTTTATCGTGGAACAACCATGAAGAGCGACACCAAGGTTTAGGTCAGCTTAAGGTTGCAGATTTAGCGGCTAACTCGGCGTCGTTTATCATTGATATCACGGGCACGCGGGAAGACTTTGACGGCGTGTTTTACGCCAAAGCAGAAGAGCTCGATATTTCTCCGTGGGTTAGCGATCTCATCAAAACCAAGCGTCCACTAGCGCAAAGCCGCGCAAACTTTGAAGTATGGACTAACTTTTCTCAAAGTGAAGTCACTAGCGTACAAGCCGAGCTTAGTGAAAGCCTTTTAGAGTGGGGCAGTGGCCGCGCGAAAACGGTAACAGGTATCAGCGGAGGTAGTCTTCAGGCGTTGCCTAACGATGAGAACAGACAGGGAGGCTGGAATGTCCGAGTGGATCAATTGGTGCTTAATTCAAGCAACGAGACCCTTACAACAGACCTAATTGGCAGTATAAGTGCAAATGGTGATGCGCTGATAAACACCGTAAAGCCGGTGCAAATTAACCCCTTTCTGCTGCTGTTGCCGCTTTTCATGGATGATACCAGTGAAGAAGAAATACGCGGGCTTAATCCAAAAGGCGAGTTGGCCACGTTGCAGATTCAATGGCACAACGGTCAGCCTTCTTTAGCTGCTAAAGTGCTAGATTTGCAGTGGGACAAAACAG
The DNA here is from genome assembly GCF_041414725.1 of Alteromonas sp. DY56-G5. NCBI lineage: Bacteria > Pseudomonadati > Pseudomonadota > Gammaproteobacteria > Alteromonadales > Alteromonadaceae > Alteromonas > Alteromonas sp. DY56-G5. The sequence goes on from NZ_JANHZQ010000005.1 coordinate 153,252, forward strand.
ATAAGGTACCAGGTCTTTCGTCGCTAGACGCAGACTTTTTCTGGTATAAAAATAATGGCGCTATCTACTTAGAGAGTGCGGATAGCTTACTCAGTGCCAACGGCGTAATTAAGAAAGACGTCAATATAAAGCTGTTTAAATCTCAGTTTTATATTTACCCAGAGCAGATAGATAGTGAAGACAAGCAGTGGGTAGTAAAAGGCAGCGATATGCTGCTTGATAGTGATGCCGTTACTCTTCATCCGCAGTTTAAACTGAATACGTCGACAGGGTTTATGTCGCTTTATGTGGATGTAAGCCCATTGGCGCTAAATGAGGTGAGCAGTTTATTTCCCCCTTCTTTAATGGGGGCCAATACCGACAAATACCTTACTCGTGCGTTTACAGGAGAAGGTGAAATCGCAAATGCGCGCGTGCTGTGGCACGGTCGCACGAGTGACTTCCCGTTTGACGACAACACAGGCATTTTTCAGGCGTATGTCGATATTGAGCAGGGGGATTTTCTTTTTGCGCCAGACTGGCCGGCACTTAATAACTTAGACCTATCTTTGTATTTTGTGAATAATGCATTAGTGATGGAGAGCCCTAGTGCGACGCTTGCTGGTATGAAAATCAGTGATATGTCGGCTGCCATTCCAAGCTTTAGTCCAGATGCCCGCCTGATTATTTATGCCAATGGTACTGGCACTGGGGACGCGCTAACCGCGTTAATGATGGATTCGTCCCTCAAAAAATCTCTGGGCAAAGTACTTAACGAAGACGTGCAAATTGGCGGGCCTCTATCTGCCGATATAAAGCTTGATATCCCGTTTAAAGGCAAAGATGTGGTGGCATCGGGAACGGCGCACTTGTCGAATAACCCCGTTTTTGTTGCGACCACAAATATGCTATTTGATAAGGCATCGGGAGAGGTGTCATTTGCTAATGGCGATATAGACGCAAGTGGGCTTCAGGCGCAGTTTCTTAAACAGCCGGTGAACTTGTCGCTATCCGGTAGGCAGGGCGACACGTACGACCTAAATGTAGAGTTAGGTGGACGGTGGCATGTACATCCGCTCGCTAACTATGTGAACACGGATCTCACCGAATACATCGACGGCGAAAGTGATTGGAACACTACAGTTCAACTGTCGCTTTCAAACAGTGGGTTTAACTATACTGCCAATTTAACTGCAGATTTGACGGCGACACAAAGTGTATTGCCTGCTCCCTTCGATACGCCAGCGGGCAGCAGTTTACCGCTGCTTATTACCAGTAAAGGCGATAGCAAAGCATCAAATGTGGAGGCGTCACTTGGTGATAACATTCGTTTTGATGGCGTACTACCGCACAAAGAAATGCAGTTTTCACGTGCGCACTTGGCACTTGGCGAAAGCGATATAGCCAACATTGGTACAGGTTTTAGTATCAGTGCGAATCTACCTCAAGCTGATGTGCAAGAATGGTTTACCACTATAAATATGTTACTTTCCGGTAAAGGGAAAGACACTAGCTCCGCCGTTGCAAAAACAAATGCTCAATCGAGTATCCAGTCAAACGAAAGTAAAAAAGCGAATTTGTTTGGCACTCCCTCGCGGATATTCGCCAAAGCCGACAAGCTAAATTTTGCTGGCCACAGTATTAAAGATGCGCAGCTCAGTGCAACAGAACGCAATAAAGATTGGATCCTAGACTTAGCGTCGCCTCAGGCAAGAGCCACTATTCGTATTAATAGTGATTTAGACGAGCAGGGCATTGAGATAAATGCCGACTATTTATCACTAGAGAAGCCTGCTCAAGCCGGGGGGGCGACAAAAACCGGTTCAGAGAGCGGCGTTGAGTTAGCTACGAATAGTGCTATGCCAAGTGAGGAAGGCGAGTCGCCCTACAATATTGACCCAAATACGCTACCGCCCATTTATTTTTATTGTCAGTCCTGTGGCGTGCACGGCATCGATTTAGGTGAAATTACCTTAGACATCGCGAAGGAAGAGAATGGTTTAGCCATTCGCCAGCTTCTAGTGAAATCTGATGAAACTAACGTTACCGCAACGGGTTATTGGAAGCACATGGGAGGCGAGATTCAAAGCGCGTTAAACGGAACATTAACGTCTCCCGACGTTGGGCAGATGCTAAAAGAGTACGGTGTTGAATCAGGTATAAAAGATTCTAGCGCAAATGTGGCGTTTGATATCAACTGGCCAAATGCGCCGATGGATTTCGGGTTTGAACAGCTAAACGGTAATGTTGAGTGGTCGCTCTCAGATGGGTATCTAACTGAGTTGAGTGATAAGGGGTCACGTATCTTTACCCTGTTTAGCTTGAACTCGTTAGTGCGGAAGCTCAGCCTCGATTTTCGAGACGTTTTTGCTAAGGGTTTTTTCTACGACGATATGGGCGGCACGTTAAGTATTGTTGATGGCAAAGCGTATACCGACGATACTGAAATTGACGGCGGCGCTGGTGAAATAGAGATCACGGGCTTCACCGATCTCAATACCGGTGGATTAAATTACAACGTATCGTTCGCACCGAACGTAACCGGGAACTTACCGTTTTTAGTGTATTTCTTGGCTACGCCGCCTACTGCACTCGCTGCTCTTGCCATAGATCAGGTGCTAACCTCTGCGAAAGTCATTTCAAATGTGAACTATCGCGTTACAGGTACCATAAAAGATCCTAAGTTTGACGAAGTTGAGCGCAACAGCAAAGACATCAGCTTACCTGCGCAAAATGCGCCTGTACCGGCCAACCCGCAAGACAGGCCATTAACGGAAGATGACGTACGCAGGCTTAAAATGGAGGTGATCGATGGTTAATTTAGTTGCATTACAAATGACATCTGCGCCAAGCGTGGAAGAAAATCTCGACACCGTTGCAAACGAAATGGCATTGGCAAAGATTGAGAAAAACAGTTTAGTTGTGCTTCCAGAGTGTTTTGCTTATTTCGGCGGTAAAGACAAAGGCCAACTTGCTGTGGCAGAAGCAAAGGGCGAAGGTGAGATTCAGCGACGTTTGTCAGCGCTTGCTGCACAATATCAGTGCTATCTGGTTTCGGGTACGTTTCCAGTGAAAACCAATAGCCCAGAGAAGTTTTCCGCAGCCTGCATGCTGTTTGGCCCCAATGGTGATGTGTTGGCAGACTACCGCAAAATTCACATGTTCGATGTATCAGTTAACGACAACACGGGCAGTTATCGTGAATCGGCGACAACCGAAGCGGGCAGCAAGGTGGTTACTGTTGAAACGCCAATAGGCAACATTGGTCTTGCGGTGTGCTATGATGTACGCTTTCCAGGGTTATTTACTGCAATGGGCGATATCGATATTTTGGTGTTGCCAGCGGCCTTTACCCAGCGCACCGGAGAAGCGCATTGGCATGCGTTGTTGCAAGCCAGAGCCATTGAAAAGCAGTGCTTTGTGGTAGCTGCGAATCAAAGTGGTGTGCATGCAAATGGCCGTGAAACATACGGTCACAGTCTTGTACTGTCGCCTTGGGGGGAGACCCTTGCCGAACGCAAAACCGACGTAGGGTTAGTTTCGGCAAAAGTAGATATTGCAGAAAGAGAAACCATTAAACAGAATATGCCGGTTGCCGAACATAACCGATTCAGGAGTCACTTTGTCTAAATCTGTTGAGCGTCATTTATTATCTGACTCAGGGCTAGATATCTCTAAGCTAGAGCGTGCTTTAGCGACTATTCATCGTCACGATACCGACTATGCCGATTTATATTTTCAGTCAAGCCAGCACGAAAGCTGGGTGTTGGAAGACGGCATTATTAAAGAAGGCAGCTATAACATAGAGCGCGGCGTAGGCGTGCGTGCAATTAGCGGCGAGAAAACAGGGTTCGCTTATTCAGATGAAATAAGCGAAGAAGCGTTGACCAAAGCGTGTAAAGCGGCTCGTGGCATTGCGCCAAGCGGCGGATCACAACAAGTTGCTTCGCTTGGGCAAAAACCAGTGCAAGCGCGATACAGCGAAAATAACCCTATTCTTGCGATGCAAGACGCTGAGAAAATTTCGCTTTTAAAAGCAGTAGATGCCTATATCCGCAAACAAGAGCCGTCTGCCAATCAGGTAGTGGTGAGCTTAAGCGGTGTGTATGAAGAAATTTTAGTTGCTGGCAGTGACGGTACTTTAGCTACTGATATTCGCCCGCTGGTGCGCTTGAACTGCTCGGTATTGCTAGAACAAGGCGATAGACGTGAACGTGGTTCAGCTGGGGCTGGTGGTCGCTATGCCTACTCGTTCTTTAAGCAAGACGAAAACGGAAAACCGTATTACGAAACCTTGGCAGAAGATGCCCTTCACATGGCGCGGGTTAACATGCAGGCAGTGGCGTCACCGGCAGGCGCTATGCCTGTAGTATTAGGTAACGGTTGGCCTGGTGTATTACTTCACGAAGCGGTTGGGCACGGTCTTGAAGGCGACTTTAACCGTAAGGGTGCATCAACATTTAGTGGCCGTATTGGTCAGCGCGTTGCTGCAAAAGGCGTGACGGTTGTTGACGATGGCACATTAAACGACCGTCGTGGCTCGTTGTCGGTAGACGATGAAGGCACACCAACAGCGCACAACGTGCTTATTGAAGATGGTATCTTGAAAGGTTATATGCAGGATAAACATAACGCCAAGCTTATGGGCGTTGCGCCTACCGGTAACGGTCGTCGTGAATCCTATGCACACTTGCCTATGCCCCGCATGACGAATACTTATATGTTGGAAGGCCAACACGATCCGCAGGAAATTATCGCGTCTATTGACAAAGGTATTTACGCGCCGAACTTTGCTGGCGGACAAGTAGACATTACGTCAGGAAAATTTGTATTTTCTAGCGCGGAAGCTTACTTAATTGAAAACGGTAAAATTACTGCGCCAGTAAAAGGGGCTACCTTAATTGGTAACGGTCCAGAGGTTATGCAAAAAATCTCAATGATTGGAAATGACACTGCCCTAGATAAAGGCGTTGGTGTATGTGGTAAAGACGGTCAAAGCGTACCGGTGGGTGTAGGTCAGCCTACGCTTAAAATTGACGAGTTGACGGTGGGTGGTACGGCTTAATTTAGCTCAAACCCGTAAACTGGAAAATTAAAAAAGGTTGGGCTTGGGCACCAACCTTTTTTTGTAAGCGGACTGGTATAAGTCGTGGCTAACTTTCAAATCCTTTTTCATTCAACCACTTAATGGCATCTTCCTCATTGCCAAAAATACCTAGCTCAAGGCCTGCATTGTCGTAAATTCTCTGAAATTGCGCTCTTACAATGGGCTGAACCGTGGTATCGCCGATAACTAGCGCGCCAAGCGCCATTCCGTGCTTCGCACGCCACTCTATTGAACGCTGCAGTTCTGTCTCACCTGCTTTAGTGAGAAGGGCAGAACCATGCAAAAAACCTAAAAATGCCCAACGCTTACCAGCAAAGCTGTTAATTACATCCATCATGTCGCGTGCGTAACGCTCAATGGCTGCCCCATCAGCAATACCTTCAGCCGATACACCAACAATGTTACCAAGCACTGCAATTTGATACTGACCGTACTTGCTTTTCAGTGTTGCGTTAGGGTTGGAAAATATTTTCACACTATCCCCCTTTGGCTGGTGAACGAAACTGTGATGTTGAGATTACTTTAATTGCAGACCGTTAATCCTCATGAATAACGTCTTTCAAATACTGAAACAACTCTCTGAATGCTTTAGGCGGCGCATTTTTTTCACGCTCTTTTTTAATTTGGCGATGAAATTGGCGCAGCTTTTGGCGGTCCAGTTCAGGGTGCGCTTCAATCAGCTTTTGAATAGCGGGGTCGCCCTGTTCAATCACGGCTTCACGGGCTTTTTCTAGTGCATGAAAGGCCGCATTGCTCGCCTGATGCTGATGTGTAATTTTAGCCAACGCCTCTTCAATAGGGGCGGTATCTCTATGACGTAAAGCTTTGCCGATAAACTGAAGTTGACGGCGGTAACCGTCTTTTTTCTTATTCACTTTGCGGGCAATAGCTACGGCGTCAGCAAGCTCTTCATCCATTGGAATCGTCGCTATGTGAGCATCGGTCAGGTTAACCAACGTTTCACCTAGCTTGTGAAGTTCTTTAGCTTGACGCTTCAGCTCAGTTTTACTGATTAATTCTTCCTCTTCGAACTCATCTGCTTGCGCATCTTCGAAGTAAGGATCTTCAGGAGAATTGTATTTCTGATCACTCATTTCAAACTCATTAGTGTTACACTTTAGCTAAATTGTAACTATCACAGTCGAATTAAGACAGCGAAACTTACTATGCAAATTGAGCAGCAGTTAGCCGACATTCAAAATGTCGTAGATGATGTACTGAAATTAGCCCTTTCTAAAGGCGCAACACAAGCCGAAGCCAGCATGTCTAAAGTGCAGGGCATCGCCGTGTCTTCACGTATGCAAGAAGTTGAAAACGTTGAATTTACCAACGACGGCGGCTTAGGTATAAGCGTATACGTAGGCAAGCGAAAGGGGAGTGCGTCTACCGCAGATCTGAGCAAAGCGGCGCTAACACTCGCGGTAGAAAAAGCCGTCGATATTGCACGTTATACCAGTGAAGATCCTTGTACAGGTTTGGCCGATGCCGACCTTATTGCTACCGAGTTCCCTGATTTAGATCTGTATCACCCTGAAGAATTAGATACTGAAAAGGCCATTAAAACTGCTATTGAAGCCGAAACGGCGGCAATGAATTACGACTCGCGCATTACAAATTCAGATGGCGCGTCGTATAACGCAAATCTAGGTATGCGCGTTTACGGCAACACGCACGGTATCAATGCAGGTTATCCTAGCAGCCGCTATTCACTAAGCTGTATGGTTATTGGCGCACAAGATAACGATATGCAGCGCGATTACGCTTACACAGTAAGTCGTAAAGCGTCTTTGCTGCAATCAGCAAGTGCAGTGGGTATTGATGCCGCGAAAGCTACTGTAGACCGTTTGGGGGCTCGTAAAATCAACACGGCAAACGTGCCTGTGCTTTTACACCGTGACATCGCATCTAGCTTATTTGGCCATTACGTTGGAGCTATCAGCGGCGGCAGCCTTTATCGTCGTTCTAGCTTCTTGCTAGATAGCTTGGGTAAACAAGTTTTCCCAGAATGGCTTAATATTGAAGAGCGTCCGTTTATTAAAGGCGGTCTGGCAAGCTCAAGCTTCGACAACGAAGGTGTGGCATGTTCTGACATGACCATTGTCGATGCGGGTAAATTGGCTACATATCTTTATACCACTTACTCGTCGCGTAAACTAAACACCCGCTCGAATGGCCACGCCGGTGGTATTCATAACTGGCTAGTAGGTGATACGGGTCACAGCGACGCCGACCTGCTTAAAGAAATGGGCACAGGTTTGTTTGTAACCGAACTGATGGGGCAGGGCGTTAACGGTGTGACGGGCGATTACTCGCGCGGCGCAGCGGGGTACTGGGTTGAAAATGGCATCATCCAATACCCAGTTCACGAGGTAACTATTGCTGGCAATCTGAAAGATATGTTTAAAGGCATTGTGGCAATTGGCGCTGAAAAAGATGTGCGCGGTAGTGTACAGACCGGTTCTGTGCTTATTGACCAAATGAAGATAGCAGGCAGCTAGTTTACGCTTTCTCGAAACGCTGAAGGAGACAGCCCGGTGGACTTCTTAAAGCGTTTCGAGAACGTAAATACATTTGCGTAGCCTACATAACTGGCGATATAAGATACGGGCCACTGCGTGCTTAGTAATAAGCTTTTGGCTCGTGTCATACGCAAATGGATAACGTGCTGTTTGGGGCTTCTCCCAAATACTTGTAAGCACAGCCTGTGAAGGTGAGGGGCAGAATAATGCGCTTTCTCACTTAAGCTTTCCATATCCCAATCAAACTGAAGCTGTTTTTCAACCGCAGAAAAGAGGCTGTGTAGCCTGCTTACCTGGCGTCGTTCTTTCTCATCGTGAGTATGTACGTCACTCAAAGGCGCATCAATAATACGATACAGATAGCGAGAGACAACTTGCATCGCCGAATTTCGATTCTCGACGTCACGCTCTAAATACAAAAGTTCCATTGCATGATGCAGTCCTTCCAGCATGGCATTATCCACTATCACAGCACCTAGCTTATTAAATAGTGTCCAGCGTTCGGAGTCTGCCAGGTTGACCCAAATTATATCCCATTGCTCACTGACTATTGTGACTTCGAAACTTTGTCCAGCGGGTAAAATAATTAGCTGTCCTTCATCCAATTGCATCTCGCCTGACGGGACACGAAATTTTCCTTGTCCATGAATGCTGTAAAACAAGGTGTGGTTAGGAGGCGAAACGCGACCTACCGTATAGTCACCTGATAAGTTAGAGCATCCTGCTAGTTCAATCTCCAGGTCGCTGATTTCAGGCGCATTACTACTATCAATAAAGCGTTCAAAGCACTTGGGGCCTATGTCTACAATGTCTCTAAAGCTAAGTTGCATAAATGTGAAATGATAGTTTTGGATAAATATATGAAAGATTAGAGCATAAAGGATTTAATGAAAGTTAGCTATATTGCGCTTAACGAAAAAGTAAAGGATATGACATGCTTAATGTTGCGCAAGTAGTGGCTCAAAACGATTGGCAAAACCCGGTTGTATTTCAGAGGAATCGCATCAATGCCCACAGTCCACATCACGGATATAAAACGCTAAAAGACGCATTGCACAATACCAATGCGCAAAAGCGTAGTTTAAACGGTCAGTGGGATTTCCGTTTATTTGAGGCACCAGCAAACGTACCTGAAAGCCTGCTTTCTAAAACATTAAGTGATGATGAATCTGCTAATTGGCAGCCTATTGCGGTACCTTCTAATTGGCAGCTGCAAGGTCACGACAAACCGATTTACTGTAACGTGAAATATCCCTTCGCGGTGAACCCTCCTGTGGTTCCTAGCGAGAATCCAACGGGTTGCTACCGAACAACGTTCAACGTTACCAAGGATGAGTTAAAACAGCGCAATCATATCGTCTTTGAAGGGGTAAATAGCGCGTTTCACTTATGGTGCAACGGCGAGTACGTAGGCTATTCCCAAGACAGTCGACTACCGGCTGAATTCGATTTGTCTGGCTACTTGGTCGAAGGTGAAAACCGACTAGCGGTAATGGTGATCCGATGGTCAGACGGCAGCTACTTAGAAGATCAGGACATGTGGTGGCTTAGCGGTATCTTCCGCGACGTAAATCTTGTCACCAAACCTCAGCATCACATTCAGGATGTGTTTGTTACGCCAAGCCTTGACGCATGCTATCGCGACGCAGTAGTAACCGTACGTACCGCCATCAATGCGCCTTCTACTTACATAGTGGGTATCCAGCTTTTTGATGGCGATAACGCTGTTACCGAGCAAGTCATTACCGGCACTAACAATAAGCGTATTGATGAAAAGGGCGGTTGGGATGATGTAGTTTTTCAAACGCTTCATGTGAATGAACCTAAACACTGGACTGCTGAAACACCGAATCTGTACCGCATCGTAGTCTCGCTTATTGATGAGAATGGCAATGCCGTTGATGTTGAGGCCTATAACGTTGGCTTTAGAAACATTGAAATGAAAAACGGCCAGTTACTGGTAAATGGTAAAGCCGTGCTAATTCGTGGGGTTAACCGTCACGAACACCATCAAACGAAAGGGCATGCCATTAATGAAGATGACATGCTTGAAGACATTAAGTTGTTAAAGCAAAACAATTTCAATGCCGTACGTACCGCTCATTATCCAAATCACCCTCGTTGGTATGAGCTTTGTGACGAATACGGGCTTTATGTGGTGGATGAAGCTAACATCGAAACCCACGGTATGTTCCCAATGGGAAGGCTTTCTCGCGACCCGCTCTGGGCCGGCGCCTACATGGCGCGCTTTACGCAAATGGTCGAGCGAGACAAAAACCACCCCAGCATCATTATTTGGTCGTTAGGGAATGAGTCTGGTCACGGCCCTACCCACGATGCAATGTATGGCTGGGCAAAGTCATTTGACCCATCGCGCCCTGTACAGTACGAAGGCGGCGGCGCTGATACTTCGGCTACCGACATTATTGCGCCAATGTACGCACGGGTTGATACCGACATTAAAGACGATGCAGTGCCTAAGTGGGCCATTAAAAAATGGTTGTCGATGCCGGGGGAAAACCGCCCCGTTATTCTATGCGAATATGCGCATGCTATGGGTAATAGCTTGGGTAGCTTTGATGAATACTGGAAAGCGTTTAAGGCTTATCCTCGCCTTCAAGGTGGCTTTATTTGGGACTGGGTTGATCAAGGGTTAGTAAAGCACACTAATAGCGGCGAAGCATACTGGGCTTACGGCGGAGACTTCGGCGATACTGAAAACGACAGACAATTCTGTATAAACGGTCTGTTATTTCCAGACAGAACGCCACATCCGCACTTATTAGAAGCTAAATATTGTCAGCAGCACTTAAGCTTTTCGTTGGTTGAGAAAGACAACAAGTTTGAGCTTACAGCAAGCAGCGATTACTTATTTAGACGCACAGACAACGAGTTGTTACGTTGGCAAGTGCTAGAAAATGGACAACCGATTGCTGAGGCGAAGGGCGAATGCGAAATCGACATAGCGCCACAACAAGCACAGACGCTCAGTCTTAGCCCAGATATTTCGTTTAAAGCAGGCGCTGACTACCACTTAAATATTGATGTGGTACTAGCGAATGACTGCTCGTGGGCTAAAGCAGGGCATGTTATGGACACCGCCCAGTTAGCGCTAGTCAACAAGCGTGGAATAGTATCGTTTTCTCTTAATGATAACGAAACAACAAGCGGCACTAGTGAGCTATCAATTGAAGCTCAGGATGGGATGTTGCTGGTACATGCGCAAAATAACGTATTTAGCTTTAATAGTGAGAGCGGGCTATTAACCTCGTGGCTTCAAGGCGCGGAGGAAACACTTAGCGCGCCGCTAGAAGATAACTTTTTCAGAGCGCCGCTAGATAACGACATTGGGGTAAGCGAAGTTGATAATCCAGACCCAAATGCGTGGGAGTCTCGCTGGCGTCGTGCTGGAATTGGCAAGTGGACACGCACTTGCACGGGCGTAAACGTTGAGCAGGGCGCGCAAGACGTGCGTATAACATCGTTATTTGATTATCACCATTCAGAAAAGCTGGTAGCGGCAACAAAGTGGGTTTACACCATAAATGTACAGGCCAAGCTATCGGTAGACGTTGAAGTGCTTTTGGATGATGGTTTACCGCCTATGCCGCGTATTGGTATGCAAACGGCGGTACCTGTAGCCGATAAGCCAACGTCGATTACCTGGCAGGGACTAGGGCCATTTGAGAACTACCCTGACAGAAAAGCGGCAGCGCGATATGGTCACTACACCTTACCTATAGAAGAGATGCAAACGTGCTACATATTTCCAACGGACAATGGCTTGCGCTGTGGCTGTAATCAACTTGAAGTTAGCAGCTTAAAAGCAATTGGACAGTTCTATTTTAACGTGAGCGAATATGGGCAAGCACAGCTAGACGAGGCAAAACACACCTGTGATTTAACACCTCAAGATTGTGTGTTTGTGTACATAGATCATGCCCACATGGGCGTAGGCGGCGATGATTCATGGAGCCCAAGTACACATAAAGCATTCTTGTTGGAAGAGAAGCAATACCGCTACTCAGTTTGCTTTAGCGCCGCTGACAGCTAATCCTCAGTGTGAAGTCGATCATTTAGCACTCGATATCTCAAATGACAATTCGCGGCATAGCATAGCTATGCCGTCATTGGGATAAAGTGTTTACATATAAAAAAGCCGCTACACAGTAGCGGCTCAGACTGTTGAAAAAGCCCTAGACGAAAGTCTGGGGCTTTGATCTAATAGGCATAGTGAAATTCGGAGTGTTCACCA